>NZ_VWWG01000003.1:0-128702 GCF_011753085.1 Burkholderia sp. Tr-862 | reverse complement strand
CGCCGCCGATCCCGGCCGCCGTGCGCGCCGCCCTCGCCGACCTGTCCGTCGGCGGCGGCCCCGGCGATCCGGCGCTCGACGCCGACTGGGGCGAGCCCGGCCTGTCCGCCGCCGAGCGCGTGTTCGGCTGGAACGCGTTCGAGATCCTCGCGTTCAAGGCCGGCAATCCCGACCATCCGGTGAATGCGATTCCGCCCGTCGCGTATGCGCACTGCCAACTGCGTTTCGTGGTCGGCACCGACTGGCAAGCGCTGCATGCGCACCTGCGCGCGCATCTCGATGCGCATGGCTTCGCCGACGTCGAGATCGACGTCGAACGCGGCGCGCCGGCGACACGCCTGCCGCCGGACGATCCTTGGGTCCGCTGGGCCGTCGCGTCGCTCGCGCGCACGACCGGCAAGAAGCCCGCGATCCTGCCGAATCTCGGCGGCACGCTGCCGAACGAAGTGTTCGCCGACACGCTCGGGCTGCCGACGCTGTGGGTACCGCACTCGTATCCGGCCTGCTCGCAACACGCGCCCGACGAGCACCTGCTCGCGAGCGTCGTGCGCGAGGGACTGCAGATGATGGCCGGCCTCTTCTGGGATCTCGGCGACGCCGCGCCGCCCGTTCGCCGCGCGGCACCCGCCGCGGCCGGCGCCGCCCTGTAACGCGCTTCGCCCCTTTCTCGGGACCTGCTCACACGATGAACACGACCACCCTGACCTCGCAGGACGCCGCGCTCCCCAGCGCCGCGAAGATCCGGCGCATCATCTTCGCCGCCTCGATCGGCAATGCGCTCGAATGGTTCGACCTGATCGTCTACGGCTTTTTCGCGGTGACGATCGCCAAGCTGTTCTTCCCCGCGACCAGCGAGGCGACGTCGCTGCTGCTCACGCTCGGCACGTTCGGGCTGTCCTACCTGATCCGGCCGATCGGCGGCTTCGTGCTTGGCGCCTACGCCGATCGCGCGGGCCGCAAGGCGTCGCTGCTGCTGTCGATCGCGATGATGATGGTCGGCACGCTATTGATCGCACTGATGCCGACCTACGCGTCGATCGGCGTCCTCGCGCCGCTCGGGATCATGCTGTCGAGGCTGATGCAGGGCTTTTCGGCCGGCGGCGAATTCGCGAGCTCGACCGCGTTCCTCGTCGAACATGCGCCGCAGCGGCGCGGCTTCATGTCGAGCTGGCAGTTCGCGAGTCAGGGGCTCGCGACGCTGCTCGCGTCGGGCTTCGGCGCGCTGCTGACGTCGACGCTGAGCACCGCGCAACTCGAAAGCTGGGGCTGGCGCGTGCCGTTTCTGTTCGGGCTCGCGATCGGTCCGATCGGCCTCTACATCCGCCGCTACGTCGACGAAGGGGTCGAGTTCAAGACGCAGGCGCGCTCCGAAGCGCCCGTGCGCGAGCTGTTCGCGGACCAGAAGATGCGCGTGCTGCTGTCGATCGGCGTGCTCGTGATCTCGACCGCGATCAACTACATGGTGCTGTACATGCCGACGTATGCGATCAAGCAGCTCGGGCTGCCGGCCTCGACGGGCTTCGCGGCAACGCTCGCGACCGGCTTCGTGCTGACGCTCGTCACGCCGCTCGTCGGCCACCTGTCCGATCGCACCGGACGGATCCGCGTGATGGCCGTGGCCGCCCTGCTGATGCTCGCGACCGTCTGGCCGACGTTCGTGTGGCTCACGCATCACGCGTCGTTCTCGACGATGCTCGCCGCGTTGATCTGGATCGGCCTGCTGAAGGCGACGTACTGCGGCGCGCTGCCGGCGCTGATGGCCGAGCTGTTCCCGGCGCAGACCCGCGCGACCGGACTCGCGGTCAGCTACAACACGGGCGTCACGCTGTTCGGCGGCTTCGCGCCGTTCATGATCACGTGGCTGATCAGCGCGACCGGCAACCGGCTGTCGCCTGCGCTGTATCTGATGGGCTGCGCGGTGTTGAGTCTCGTCGCCTTGTTGGTCGCGCGCACGCGGCTCGGGATGCGCTAACCGCGCGCAAAGGAAACGACCGCGCAGCGATGCGCGTCGGACGCGGCCCGTCGCGGCAACCCTGCCGCGCGGGCCGCTCGCCGTTTACGGCGCCGGGTTCGGCTGCAGTTCGTGCAGCGCGTCGATCTCGGCCACGATCTCGTCGGACAGCTTCACGTCGATGCTGCCGATGTTCTCCTTCAGCTGATCGAGCGACGTCGCGCCGACCAGGTTGCTGCGTACGAACGGCCGGCTGTTGACGAACGCGAGCGCAAGCTGCGCGGGCGACAGCCCGTGGCGCTTCGCGAGCGCGACATAGCGCGACGTCGCTTCGACGGCGTGAGGCTTGCTGTAGCGCTGGAAGCGCTCGAACAGCGTGATGCGCGCGCCGGCCGGACGCGCGCCGTTCTCGTACTTGCCGGACAGCCAACCGAATGCGAGCGGCGAATACGCGAGCAGGCCGACGCCATCGCGATGCGTGAACTCGGACAGGCCGTTCTCGAACGTCCGGTTCAGCAGGCTGTACGGATTCTGGATGCTCGCGATGCGCGGCAGCCCGAGCTTCTCTGCCGCGCGCAGGAATTGCGCGACGCCCCACGGCGTTTCGTTCGACACGCCGATCGCGCGGACCTTGCCGGCCTTCACGAATTCCGCGAGCACGCCCAGCGTTTCCTCGATCGGCACCGTATACGCATCGTCGACCCACGGATACGCGGGGCGGCCGAACGTCGTCGTGCTGCGATCGGGCCAGTGCAGCTGGTACAGGTCGACATAGTCGGTCTGCAGGCGCTTGAGGCTGCCGTCGAGCGCCTCGGTCAGGTTCTTGCGGTCGAACTGGTTGCCTTCGCCGCGAATGTGGCGCGGATTGTGCGGCTGCCGCGCCGGGCCCGCGATCTTCGTCGCGAGCACGATCCGGTCGCGTTGCGCACGATGCTGCGCGAGCCAGGTGCCGATGTACTGCTCCGTGCGGCCCTGGGTTTCAGGCTTCGGGGGCACCGGGTACATCTCCGCGGCGTCGATCAGCGTGACGCCCTGCCCGAGCGCGTAATCGATCTGTTCGTGGGCGTCGCGCTCCGAATTCTGCTCGCCCCACGTCATCGTGCCGAGACCGATCAGGCTGACCTCGATGCCCGAATCGCCGAGTGTGCGGTATTCCATGCTGTTCCTGTTACGTCAGTGGAAAGCAGAAACGCTATCACATTGAACAGAACGCTTCAGATAGCCGAGCCGCATGCTTACAGGCCGCCTTCGGCGGGTGCGCGGCACTCGGTCATGCGGATAACGGCCGCCTCCGCGTGTGCGTCGTTCGGGTGACGTCGGACGGCCGAGGTGGCACACCGCCGCCCACTGCGTCACTGCGGCCGCTGAATGAAGCAGGTCGCCGATGCGTGCGCGACGATCTTGTCGTCCGGCGTCTTCAGCGTGCCTTCCGCGACGCCGAGCGAACGCGACAGGTGAATCACGCGCCCTTCGGCGATCAGGTCGACGTCGCGCGGCACGGGACGCAGCATCTTCACATGCAGGTCGACCGTGCCGTAGCCGACGCCCGCGTCGAGCATCGAATGCACCGCGCAGCCCGTGACCGAGTCGAGCACCGTCGCGGCGAACCCGCCATGCACGCCGCCGAGCGGATTCAGGTGCCGGCCGTCCGCCCGCGCCGAAAACTTCACATAGCCGAACTCGACGCCCAGCGGACGCATCGGCATCGTTTCGGAAATCGACGCGAGCGGCACGTCTCCGGCAGCCGCGGCACGCAGCAGATCGAGACCAGACAGGGAAAGCGGATTCATCGGGTTGTCTCCGGGTTGATGGCGCGTCGCCGCGCGAGTAAGTTCTAAATTGGAACTCATTATTGACAACCGCCCCGGGCTTGTCAACGAGCCGACGCCCGTTGCAGTCGAAGGTAAGTTCTATAATCGAACCCGCTTCTTTGATGAACCGCCGCGCGAGACTCGACGATGAAATGGGATGACATCGGTACGCTGAACTGTTCGGTCGCGCGCACGCTCGCCGTGCTCGGCGATCGCTGGACCATGCTGATCCTGCGCAATGCCTTTCTCGGCTGCCGCCGGTTCGACGCGTTCCAGACGCAACTGGGCCTCACGCGCCACGTGCTGGCCGAGCGGCTCGCGCGCCTCGTCGACGAAGGCGTGCTGGTCAAGCGCGCGTATCAGGAGCGCCCGCCGCGTTTCGAATACCGGTTGACCAAAAAAGGCCTCGATCTTTATCCGGCCCTGCTCGCGCTGATGACATGGGGCGACCGCTGGAAGGACGATGGCCAGGGGCCGCCCCTGCAATTGCGCCATCACACCTGCGGTCAGCTGATGCATGCAGTCGCGGTGTGCTCGGCATGCGGCGAGCCGCTCGATGCGCACGATGTGCAGCCGGAGCCCGGCCCCGGATGGGTCGCACCCGAGGCGACCGGGCCGCTCGAGCCGTGATGCCGCGATGCCTGATGCCTGATGCCTGATGCAGCCCGCGGGCCACGCGCATCGCAGCGCGGCCTCATGCGGATGCGAGTTGCATGCGTTTCAGCCTACCGAGCATTCGCGTTGCCGCGCTCGATGGGCTGTTCCCATCTAATCAATCGCGTAGCGCATTGAACCTGCACCAGCGCGTACGCGCATTTCTTCACGCACGGCCTTGTCGTTCCCCCTGCGCACGCACGCGCTGAGCCATCGACCTCCGTCAACCGGCGCGACCATCCGGCCGGTGCGGAAACCCCGCGGCATGATGAGCACCGCCCCATCGACCGCTGCACGCCATCACGCCATCGCTTCCATTCGCATCCGGGCGTGACCGCGCCGCCGTGTCTGCGTTACACTCACGGCCCGCTGTCTCAAAATCATTCGCTGTCCAAGATGTTGTCGCGCAAACGCCTCGCCGCCACCTGCCTCGCCGCTTCCCTGCTTGCCACACCCTTCGCCGCCTTCGGCAAGACGCACAATGAATCGCTGCTGCAGCAGGCAATCGACTTCATCACGCAGCTGCTGCCGACGCCGACCCACGAAGCACCCGCCACGCAGGCCGTCGAATCGGCGTTCTCGCCCGATGGCGGCGCCGAGGCGCTCGTGCTGAAGGCGATCGGCGCCGCGCGCACCTCGATTCGCGTGGCCGCCTACTCGTTCACGTCGCCACCCGTCACGCGCGCGCTGCTCGCCGCGAAGCGGCGCGGCGTGAATGTCGCGGTCGTCGTGGACGACAAAGGCAATCGTGCAAAGAGCAGCAAGCAGGCGCTGAACCTTCTCGTCAACGCGGGCATTCCAACGCGCACGATCGACGCCTATGCCATCCATCACGACAAGTACCTCGTGATCGATGCCGAACATGTCGAGACCGGCTCGTTCAACTACAGCGCTTCGGCAGCCAGCCGCAATTCCGAAAACGTCGTCGTGGTCTGGAACAATCCGCAGCTTGCGTCGCGCTACCTCGCGCATTGGCAAAGCCGCTTCGACCAGGGCACGCCGTACCGCTCGTCGTACTGACGCATCGCACGCAATCGCTCTTCGCATGCGGCGCGGCCGACGCGCGTCGTTGCATGCATTCGCCTCGTGATGTCGTCAATGATCGGTGCGCACGACGCGCCGATCAACCTGGCCGAATGGCCGGCACACCTAGCGTGACAGCGCCGCGATCAGCGGCATCGATGAAATCAGTGAATGTCGGGCGATCGCTCCGCGACTTGCGCGGATGCGACACACCGGCTCGCCCGCGCATGCGCATCGCTTGACGAAAACTTCGGCAGATCGCGATTGCCGCCCGGCAGCGCGCGCAGTACGCAGTCCGTGCTGAAGGTCAGCGTGTTCTGGACCATCGGATAAAGCAGGTACAGCGCCAGCGCGAGATAACCCGCGTACAGAATTCGGACCATGGTGCGATAGATGAACGATTGACTCGCCCTATTTACGGCATCGCACCGGACAGCTTGAGGTACCGGACACAAATTCATCTCGTGCACGCATGAAGCGCCTGCATCGTTCTGCGCGCATGACGCATGCGCTGCTCGCGAACGACACGACGGCGATTCAGGACGCGCGCAACGACGATCGCTTCCACGACAACCCGCTCGTCACGGGCCAGCCGGGCATCCGCTTCCATGCAGGCAGGCCGTCGCCGCGCCGAACGGCCTACCCGTCGACGCATGCGACCGCGCGAACTCTGCGCCGGCGAACTCGCCCGGCTCGGCAGCGAGAGATCGTCGTGCTGTTGAGCGTCGCCGATCCGGCCGACGTCGGCGAGCCGGTCGCTCGCGCTGCGCAACGCGGCCGACGCACGCGGCTACGCGATCCGGTTCAGTGTCGGTCACGCCGCATACGAACCTGCGCGGCATCATACGGTCGCCGACCGCTCGACTCAGCCGATCGTCACTGGTATGAGGACAACCAGCGCGGCAAGGGCACCCGCGCGTGAGCGAAGACGAACCGCGCACCGATACGCGACGATCCGCGCCGCTGCAACCGCGAGCCGCGCTCAGCCCAACTCGCTCAGCTTCCGCACGGCGGCGCGCTCGCCATCGCTTCCGCGACCTGCTCGGGCGTCAGATCGCGCTGATGGGTCGCGATCGACCAGCGATGGCCGAACGGATCCTCAACTTGCCCATAGCGATCGCCCCAGAACATGTCGGCGGCCGGCATCGTGACCGTTGCGCCGGCCGCGACGGCCTGCGCGATCGCCGCGTCGGTATCCCGCACGTACAGGTGCAGGCAGACCGACGTGCCTTTCAGCGCCTTCGGTCCGAGTGCACCATGCTCCGGCATTTCATCCACGAGCATCAGCGTCGAATCGCCGATTGCGAGGCACGCGTGCGCGAGCCGGCCGTCCGGCGTCGGCAGGCGAAACCGTTCGGTCGCGTTGAACGCACGCTTGTAGAAATCGATGGCTGCGGCTGCGCCGGCGCAGATCAGATGCGGCGTCAGCGTGCGCATTCCTTCCGGGATCGGGTTGACGGACGTGGCCATGGGTGTCGCTCCTTCAGTCGGTTGTCGTGTCGGAAATCGGGACGGACGCACGATGCGCACGCCTCCAACGCTACGACGGACGGGCTCGACGGAAATCGACACGCATGCCGGGATTTTTTTATCGCGCGCGACAGGCCGGCCAGATCACGCACGACGCACGGAATCAGTCCGTTCGGCCGACGGGATCATCCGGCATGCCGAACTGCCGGCGGCACGCTTCGAGCAACGCTGCAACCGCATCGAGTGGAAGGTCGGCGAACCGGTTGATCGGCAGCATCACGCCGCCGGGCACCCTGGTGCGCGGCGAGTGCGCCGAGAACTGATAGCCGATGTAACGGTTGCCTGCGACGCTGATCATCCCGAACTCGGTCACGTCACGCCACCGTGTCACCGGCTTTTCACGCACGGAACCGACCAGCCTGAAGCCGGTTTCGTCGATATGCAGCGCCATCTTGCGGCGCGACACGAAGAAGAAGGCGCCGCTCGCGAGGGCCAGCACCGCGGCCAGTGCCGCCACCGGCCAGAGCGTGCGGTCGGCCGCGTACCCGCACGCGGCCAACCCGGCCAGCACCGCGCAAATGATCGCCTTGCGCCTGAAACTGCGGCCGTCGACCGGCAGGACCACCGGCAACGCGCCGATCACGGTTCCCGCAACCGGATCGACATGCCAGCCGGAATCGTTCGTTTCGCTTGCTTCGCTCACCGTTTCGGCCGCTCCCGTCAATTGCACACGTTGACCGTGCCGTTGGACGTGCATTGACCGACCGCCCAGTGACTCTGCGCCGCGAGGTGCGGCGCGAGGCCGATTCCGCGAATCGGCGTCGCCGGCGCCGATGCCTGAACCGCGGCCGATGCGGTCTCGGGCGACGGCTGTATGGATTCGGTCTGACAGGCCGCGAGCATCAGACAGAGTGCGGCTCCCAACGGGGCAATGGCGTATCTGGGCATGGCTTCGTGTTCCGTAGCGTGATTTATTTGTGGGCGGCTCGCGGGAACACGGGCCGATCGCCGTTCAGATCTGCGGAAGATCACGCAACGTACGCGACTCGTTCGTCGCATCGATGTCGAGCTCGATCCCTGCCGACGCGTCGCGATACAGCACGCGCTTCAGTTTCGGCCCCACCACCGTTCCGTCCGCTTCGTCAAACACGGCATGAACGTCGTTGCCCGCCGCAAGCGCGCATGCCACTTCCTCCACCGACGCCTCGCTCGGCGTCGCCGCCCACGACCGATCCGTCGGGTTGACGGCCGCCCAGCGCACGTGCGTCACACGCGCACTGAGCACGTCGATTCGGACACCATTCACAGCGAACATCGACATCGGAATCTCCTTCGAAACGGTTGCGGCCGGGCGACCGCCCGACGCTGGACGCCGACGATCGCGCGATAGCAGGCGAATTCGACTGCCATCAGGCCAGCAGGGCCAGCAGGGCCAGCAATCATCGGCGCGGCGTCGGCCAGCGCGATTTTCGATGATACATTGGGACGCTTTGCAACCGTCAACAGACAATCGTGCACGGGAGAAACACATGACCGACGCCTGGGGAACCTTCCCTGCCAGAATGGGCGACCATCAGGCTTTCATCAGCTTCAATCAGAGCTTTGCGGAAATCGCCGAAAGCGATCCGCGCACGTCGCTGCTCAGCGTACGCGTCACGCTTGCGCATCCGACGCCCGAGGGCCTGCCGAGCGGTGACGAGTTCGCCGAGCTCACGAAGATCGAGGATCTGCTGGACGCAGCCGTAACCGCGAAAAACGGCGTGCAGGTCGGCCGCGTCACGGTCGACGGCAACCAGGATTTCCTGTTCTACGTGCCGTTCGACGAAGAAACCGCAGCCGGCATCGTCGACTCGCTGGCCGAACAGACGACCTACGCACTTCAGTACGCCTACCAGGACGACCCGGACAAGGAAACGTACTGGCGCACGCTCTATCCGACCGACGACGACTGGCAACTGATGCGCGACATGCGTCTGCTCGATGCGCTGCGGCAGAAAGGCGACGTGAGCGACATGAGCCGGCGCGTGATGCACTGGGCCTACTTCCCGGAGCCCAGCGACGCGCACCAGTTCGCCGACTGGGCCGAGTCGAAAGGCTATCTGGTCGAATCGGTCGCACCGACCGAGGACGGCAAATCGGCCGTGCGGTTTGCGCACGAAGGCACGATGGTGCTGGCCGACATCACGCACCATACGCTCGAGATCAATCGCGAGGTACGCTCGCTCGGCGGCGAATACGACGGCTGGGAAACCAGCGTCGAGCAGGCGGGCTGATCCGGCCCACACGCGCGTTGCGCGCGACCGGGCCTTGACGGGTTCGGGACAAAAAGCATCCCGGCAGCGCGAACGCGCGCCGCCGGGACCAAGGCATCGCCGGCCGTAACCGGCGATGGGCCCAAGCGACCGCTCAGGCACGAGGAAAGCGATTCATGCGGATCAGGGCGAACGGATGCCGGGGGCGCGAAACGCCGCCTGCCGTATGCCTGTCCGGTTTCGCCGACGCGGCTTGCATGCGCCGGGCGGGCAAAAAGCCCCGCTCCTGCACGAGCGAGCGGGGAAACGGTTGACCGGGCCGGGGTAGAACGGTCAACCGGTCAGATTGTGATCGTGGCCCGTGCAACCATCTGTGCGGCAACTCACCCTTTCAACCGGAAAGCCCCTGCGACGCACACAGGCATGCCGGGCAGCGACGATCGCGCCTGCGGTCAGCAGCGTTCTTATGTTCATGATTCGGGTCCGGATTTTTGATTTATGCGGGCGATTTCTTATTTCGCGCTGCAGCCTCCGGCATGTCGCGTGCATGGCTAAAACCGCATGATTCTATTTTTCCTGGAATCAGCGATTTGTCTTTTCGGATTTTCGTGAAATCATGTTTCGCGATCGGTATCTGCCGGCTCCGCCGCCGCGACCGCACTGCTACCGTCCCGCCACAAAAATCGCTTCGCCACCCAAGGAAACAATGACACTCGCTCGGGCACAACATGACGGCGTCGATGTCTGGATCATCCAGCTTCCAGGACACGCCGCCTATGCCTATACGCATCTCAAGCGGGTATTCGCGTCCGACGACTCGCGGCATCGCGTCGTGACGGTCGACCTGACAAAGCTGCTCGCCTGCGCCGATCGCGATACGACTGACTACGTGCTGCCGGCGGTTCAGCACTGGGCGCCCGGCAAGGCCGCCGGCATCCGCGAATTCCTCGACCCGGCTGAGCCACGGATTCCCGATATGCCCTTCATCACGTTTCGCGAAATGAGAACGCGGACGCTGCTCGGCATCCCGGGCCTGTCGAAAGTCGGCGTCGCGTCGTTCCGGAACGGCCAGCATCGCGCGCGCTATCTGGCGTATGCGGGGGCGACGAGCCTGCCTGTCGAGGTGCATGAGACGGAGGCGGATCTGCTCGTGCGGTATTGCGGCGAGTGACGGACGGATGCTTGGTCGATAGTGGAATGGGTCGTGCAGCGGGCGGCCGTTCGATGCGATGCCGACAGGCCGTCAGGCCTCGATCACGTAGATCCGGTCGGCGACTTCCGTCCGGCCGATGACGCTGGTTTCGACGGCCGCCAATCGCCAGCCGTTGTGCTCGTAGAAGCCAATCGCGCGGATGTTGCCGTCGAGCACCAAAAGATGAACCTTGTCCACGCCGATATTTCGCGTCCATGCGCGAACGGCTTCGATCATGCGCTTGCCGATACCGCTTCCGTGATGTGCGGGAAGGACGTGAAGGCAATCGAGCAGGACGCCGAGCGCCGGATCGACCGGTCTTTCGGCGCTCACGAAACCGATGGGGGCACCGTCGGATTCCGCGATCAACACGAGGCCCCATTCCGCTTCGTTGCGGTCGAAATAGTGTCGCCACCGCGTCGCATGTTCCGTCGGCACCTCATCGGACAGATAGGCCGCGGGCAGGATATGGCTATATGCGTTCTGCCAGCTCAGCGTGTGCAAGCGCGCGATGTGCTCTGCGTCGTGTGACGTCGCATTGCGCAGCGTGATGGTTCGGGTTTCCGACATGCTGGGGTCGCTTCCGTTGCGTAATCGAGGCCGGGAAAGTGTAGCAGTCGCGATGTTTTCAACGGCGGGTTGCATCGCGAAACGCATCAGATGCTGCACGGCGCCGCGGCTGGCAAAAAAAAGCCCCGGCGCCTTCCGGGGCGCCAGGACAGAACGGCCCTGGAAAGTCGAGGGCACGAGGAATCGATACATTACATCAATGTAAGCATGTTAAGCATTGGCGGCTTGCGCCAAGTCACTGGCTTATTCCGCCAATTTGCGTGTGACGGGCATGCCAGGACGATCGTTTGGCCTGGCGAGTTCGCAAATGACGCAGCGTTGCCCGGGTGACATCGTTCGAATGACGCGACGGCACCGGCCGCGGTATCGAAACGCTGCATGCGAATTACCCGAAATGAATGGCGAATGGGCCGAACGCTCCGGGGAATGACGCCACTCGAATCGACGCAGCAGCACCGCGCACATCACACCGGACCGGCTAGAGGCAACTTTCGAAGGCCGGCCATCCAATATCCGTGGTGGCTCGACTAGCGCCCGAAGCCTTCGATCGCTATGCTATGGCGCATCATCTTGATCCCACTGAAAGCTTGTTGCGAACTTCCGCCGGGCGAGAAGTGCTCGTACCGGCATCCCACGATAACAGTCGCCCTAGCACGAGACGCAGGAGTGGAAGGAATGACCTTGATGAAAAGTCTTGGCCGCTCGATCGGTCCAATTCGCAAGCTCCACGATAACCGTAACGCACTGGCCGAAGCGCTTCTGGTCGCCGAACAGAGGATTCGCGATCTGGAAAATCAAGTGGAGGCGACTCGCGGCACGCCCTTCTTTGCCTATTACTCCAATTTTGACGCGCTTGAATGTATGCGTCGTCATGAAGTGCACGACAGAAAGCCAACTCCTGGATTCCAGACGAACTGGCTTGGCGTGCTGGTGGACCCGAAAATTCTGCCTTTTCTTGCAGATCAGGGCGGCAAACTGGATCATTTTCCGCTGCCGGCCAACTGGCATGCCGATATTGCGGAATGGGCCTCCGCATTGCACGCCGTGGAATTGGCACGCCCCGATACATTCACCATGATTGAGCTGGGTTGCGGCTGGGGTTGCTGGATGAATAACACTGGCATGGCCGCCAAACGTACCGGCCGAAAGGTGCATCTCGTCGGCATCGAGGGCGACGAAGGCCATCTTGAATTCGCCCGAGAAGCACTCGCCCGCAACGGGTTCGCGCAGGGCGAATATACGCTGCATCGCGGTGTTGCAGCCGCGAGCGCGGGAAGCGCCCTCTTCCCTCGTCAGGAGCATGCCGGCCACAGCTGGGGGCTTGAGCCGGTTTTCGGCGCGACCAAAGAGCAGCAAGACGAGGCCGTGGCAAACGGCAGTCACGACATCTTGCCGATGATCTCTTTAGAGTCGGCAATCGGCGATCGAGATCGCATCGATCTCTTGCATATCGACATCCAGGGCGGTGAAGCTGCCTTGATCGAATCGTGTCTCTCGCTCCTCAATGAGAAGGTCGCCTACGTTCTGATCGGCACTCACTCGAAGCACATCGAAGGGCGACTCTACGACATTCTGGCGCCCGCCGGCTGGCTGATCGAAATGGAGAGGCCGGCTTTCTATCAGGTCAAGAACTGGATACCGGAGTTGATCGTGGATGGCGTGCAGGCTTGGCGCAATCCGCGCTTTGTCCCGCCAGGAAGCGTTCAATAGAACGTCACATCGCAGCGATGGGAAATGGCCGAGCGCGATCACGACGAAGATCAGGAATCGAGACGCCGACGTGCACGAATTCGCGGCACATGCGAATCCGGAAACGACATATCGGCATGACGATCGATGGAAGATTGAATCAGCGGACGCGACGGCGTGAATTTTGAAAATTCATACCGCGGAAAGCAAAACAGGCGCCGAAGCGCCTGTTTTGTTCAAGAATTTTGGGGTGGCTGATGGGACTCGAACCCACGACGACAGGAATCACAATCCTGGACTCTACCAACTGAGCTACAGCCACCACTGATACTGCTTTGTTTCTTCGCTGTTTCGTTTCGTTCGTGTTCAGCAGCGAAGAACAAGATTATACGAACACTTTTCCGTCTTGCAAAGCATTTTTTTCAAAATTTTCGATGGCGTCGTTCAGATGCGTGCGCGCCTCGTCGAACACGGCCAGATCGCCGTGCGCGAGCTTCTTGTTGTCCGACAGCACGCGACGCCAGCCGCGTGCGCCCGCGACGCCGCGATACAGCCCGAGTGCGTGCCGGACGATCGCGCCGAGATACGTGCCGCGCTTCAATTCCGCCGCGCAGTATTCGATCAGTTTCGCCTCGGCCTCTTCGCGCGTCGGCACCGCCGCGGTCGAACCATAGAAACGCGCATCGACGTCCGCAAGCACATACGGGTTGTGATAAGCCTCGCGGCCGAGCATCACGCCGTCGACATGCTCGAGATGCTGCGCGACTTCGTCGAGCGTCTTGATCCCGCCGTTGATCACGATCTCCAGCGACGGAAAATCGCGCTTCAGTTGATATGCATAGTCGTACTTGAGCGGCGGGATCTCGCGGTTCTCCTTCGGCGACAGCCCCTTCAGGATCGCGTTGCGCGCGTGCACGACGAACGTCTCGCAGCCCGCTTCCGCCACCTTGCCGACGAAGTCCCGTACGAACGCATAATCCTCGACCGCGTCGACGCCGATCCGGTGCTTGACCGTAACCGGCACCGAGACCGCATCGCGCATCGCCTTCACGCAGTCGGCGACGAGCTGCGGCTCGTTCATCAGGCACGCGCCGAACGCTCCCCGCTGCACACGCTCGGACGGACAGCCGCAATTCAGATTGATCTCGTCATAGCCCCATTGCTCGCCGAGTTTCGCGGCGCGCGCGAGATCGTCCCGTTCGCTGCCGCCCAACTGCAGCGCGACCGGCGATTCGTTCGGCGTGAACGCGAGATGCCGCTGCGCGTCGCCAAACAGCAGTGCGCCCGTGGTGATCATTTCCGTATACAGCCACGTGTCGCGCGTCAGCGTGCGATGGAACGACCGGCAATGACGGTCGGTCCAGTCGAGCATGGGCGCCACTGAGACGCGGCGGGGAGGAAGCGAGGACGGTGCGGACATGGAATTCGGGGCAGCAAGCGGCGCGGGAAACAACCCGGCATTTTACCGCAACGCGACCAGCCCAGCCCGGCTGGTTGACTAGACCGGGCCGCCCTCGCCGAGTTCGGCGTCGACGGCTCGCCGCGCCTCGTCGAGGACGCGCTCGATCACGCGCCGTTCGGTGAGCAGCAATCCGTCGACCTTCACGAGCCGCCAGTCGATCCGCACGGCCGCGCCTTGCAGCACGCGGTAGTGCGCATGCTCGCCGTCCCACACCTGCTCGGTCTTCACCTCGATCTCGTAGCCGCGGTACGGCTCGCTGAAATCGCCGAGATCGCTGCCTCTCGGTTCCATCGCTTGCTCCGTGGCGACGCAGCGCCAGGCCGCCTCGGCGGCCGGCGCCGTGCGCTCAATCGTATTCGTTAGACAAAACGGATTTGCCGTCGGCGGTCAGATCGACGCGGTCGGCAGCCGCCTGGTAGATCAGCCCTTCGTTCAGCAACGCATAGACGACATCGTCGAACGCGGCGGGGACCGCCCGGGTGTCGCCGAACTGGTCGATCCACTTCAGCGCCTCGATGGCTTCGGGAGAAAGGATAGGGGTCATGCGTTGGCCTCCGGCGTCGGTGTCGTTCCATCCTAGCACTTCGTCCGGACGCCGAATACCGAGGCAAACGCGCGCCGCGAAAGCCGGTGCGTCGCGCACGGTCAGACCGCCCGCGCCGCGCCGGCGTACAAACCGCGCTCAGAGGCGCGCGATCGACACTTCGGTGGACTTCACGAGCGCGACGACTTCGGCGCCGACCTTCAGCTCGAGCTCGTCGACCGAACGCGTCGTGATCACCGACGTGACGATGCCGAACGGCGTCTCGACGTCGACCTCGGACACCACCGGCCCGCGAATGATCTCCTTCACCTTGCCCTTGAACTGGTTACGCACGTTGATTGCAGTGATGCTCATCGGGTTGATCGCTCCGAACAAAAAAGTCTGAGAACGGGCGGCCTGCGCCGCCCGGATTTAAACGGCCCAGCGAATCTGCCCGACCGGTCGTACGTGATCGACTTCAAATGCTGCCTCCTGACCGGCGCCGCCCGGCCCGCCCGCGAGCACGCGTTGCAGCACACGGTCTTCCAGCGCGGCGAATGCGGCCGATGCGCGCGCACGCGGCCGATCGAGCGGTACCTGCTGATCGAGGGCGACGCGTCCCTGCTCGATCAGCAGGATGCGGTCACCCAGCGCGACGGCTTCCTGCACGTCGTGCGTGACGAGCAGCGCGGTGAACCGATGCTCGCGCCACAACCGCTCGATCAGCGCATGCATCTCGATGCGGGTCAGCGCGTCGAGCGCGCCGAGCGGCTCGTCGAGCAGCAGCAGTTGCGGCCGGTGCACCAGCGCGCGGGCAAGCGCGACGCGCTGCCGCTGGCCGCCCGACAGCTGCGCGGGCCAGTCGTTCGCCCGCTCGAGCAGCCCGACTTCGTCGAGCACCGCGCGGGCCTGATCGCGCGCGCCGCGCCCCAGGCCCAGCATCACGTTCTGCAGCACGGTCTTCCACGGCAGCAACCGCGCATCCTGGTACATGATCCGCGTGTCGAGCCTGCCGCCGCCCTCGCCGCGCGTCACGAGCGCACCGCTGCTCGGCGCCTCGAGCCCGGCGACGAGGCGCAGCAGCGTGGATTTCCCGCAGCCGCTGCGGCCGACGATGGCGACGAAGCTGCCGCGCGCGATGCCGAGTTCGACGTTGTCGAGCACGGTACGCGTGCCGAAGCGCTTGCTGACGCCCGACAGCGTCACCGCATCGTCGGGCGCAGGGCTGCCGGTGCGCCGCCGCGCGAGCGGAACGACGGATGCGCCGCCGTCCCGATCGACGATCGCCGCATCCCGTGCGGCGGCGTCCGTCACGCGCGCCTGCGCCAGTTCCGCCTCGAGGTCCGCGCCGGCGAGCGGGCCGTAGGCGGCCGCCGAAGTGGTCGCATTCATGCCTTTGCTCCTGATTGATAAGCGGGGTGCCAGCGCAGCGTCACGCGCTCGATCCATTTCGCCAGCACGTCGGCCAGCTTGCCGAGCACCGCATACAGCAGGATGCCGACCACCACCACATCGGTTTGCAGGAATTCGCGCGCGTTCATCGTCATGTAGCCGATGCCCGACTGCGCGGAAATCGTTTCCGCGACGATCAGCATCACCCACATCAGCCCGAGCGCGAAGCGCACGCCGACCAGAATCGACGGCAACGCGCCGGGCAGGATCACGTCGCGGTACAGCGCGAAGCCGCGCACGCCGTAGCTCTTCGCCATCTCGATCAGGTTTGCGTCGACCGAGCGGATCCCGTGATACGTGTTGATGTAGACGGGGAAGAACACGCCGAGCGCGACGAGGAACAGCTTCGCCTTCTCGTCGATGCCGAACCACAGGATCACGAGCGGAATCATCGCGAGCGCGGGGATGTTGCGGATCATCTGGATCGTCGAATCGAGCGCGACCTCCGCCGCTTTCGACAGGCCGGTCGCAAGCCCCAGCGCCAGGCCGACACCGCCGCCGATCGCGAAACCGAACAGCGCGCGCCAGGTACTGACCTTCACATTCGCCCACATTTCGCCCGACGTCACGAGCGACCATGCGGCGCGCACGACCGCCACCGGTTCAGGCAGCACGCGGGTCGACAGCCAGCCGACGCGCGCGCCGACCTCCCACACGACCAGCAGCGCGAGCGGCACGAGCCACGGCGCGATTGCGCGCCACGCGCGGGCGGCCACGGCGGCGCCCGTCGATGTTTTCGTTGTCATCGCAGGCCTCCTTCGCTCAGCTCTGGCTCGCCTTGGGCAGGTAGTTGTTGCCGACGATCTCACCGAACGGACCCGACAGCGGACCGGACGGCCGCTTTGCGCCCTCGCCCTTGATCAGCGGGAACACGAGCTCGGCAAAACGGTACGACTCCTCGAGGTGCGGATAGCCGGACAGGATGAACGTTTCGATGCCGAGGTCGGCGTATTCGCGCATACGTTCCGCGACCTGCTCGGGATTGCCGACGAGCGCGGTACCGGCGCCGCCACGGACGAGCCCGACACCCGCCCACAGGTTCGGGTACACCTCGAGCGCCTCGCGGCCGCCACGCTTGCCGCCGTGCAGCGCGGCCATCCGGCGCTGGCCTTCCGAATCCATGTTCGAGAATGCCTTCTGCGCGCGGGCGATCGTCTCGTCGTCGAGACGGCTGATGAGCCGCTCGGCATCGCGCCATGCTTCGTCCTCGGTCTCGCGCACGATCACGTGCATGCGGATGCCGAAGCGGATCTTGCGGCCGCGCGATTCGGCGCGTGCGCGGATGTCGGCGATCTTCTTCGCGACAGCCTCGGGCGGCTCGCCCCAGGTCAGGTAGGTGTCGATGTGATCCGCGGCGATCGTGTGCGCGGCCGGCGACGACCCGCCGAACCACAACGGCGGATGCGGGCGCTGCACGGGCGGATAAAGCGCCTTGCCGCCCTTCGACTGAAGGTGCTTGCCGATGTAGTCGAAGCCGCCGTTGTCGTGCGATGCGGCGAGCAGCCCGCGCCAGATGTGCAGGAAATCGTCGGTGATCTCGTAGCGCGTGTCGTGATCGGCGAACAGTCCGTCACCTTCGAGCTCGGCGGCGTCGCCCCCCGTCACGACGTTGATCAGCAGGCGCCCGCCCGACAGGCGGTCGAACGTCGCGGCCATCCGCGCCGCCAAGCCGGGCGATGCGATGCCCGGGCGCACGGCGACCAGGAACTTCAGGCGCTGCGTCGCGGGAATCAGGCTCGATGCGACGACCCACGCATCCTCGCAGGAGCGGCCGGTCGGCAGCAGCACGCCTTCATAGCCGAGCGTGTCGGCCGCGACGGCGATCTGCTTGAAGTAATCGTAATCCGCGGCGCGCGCGCCTTCGGCGGTACCGAGGTAACGGCTGTCGCCGTGCGTGGGGATAAACCAGAAAACATTCATCTGCTGCTCCTGCTTGACTGTCCTTGCCGAAATCGGGATAAAACGAGGCCCTGCTCGCGTCGCGGATGAGCGACGCATGCATGATGTGCGTTCGAATCGGGATGGCTCGCCGGTCAGGCCGTGCAGCGGGCGAGTACGCGATTGCACGGCTGTTTCTGAGAAATCAGTCTATGGATCGGTGCAGGGCTTTGGAACGATTTTTTTGAGCTTAAGTTTTCCGCTTTCGTGATTAGCACGACGCTCCAGCGAATATCGCGGCGGCCGGGCCCTATAATGGCGCACCAATCCGAACAACTTCGCGCGGACGGCCCCGGCCAACCGCGCCTGCAATGCACTCACCGATGCAGAAAGTCATCCTGCCATTCCTGTCCGGCTTCCTGGCCGCCCTCTTCTTTCGCGAAGCGACGCTCGCGCTGCTGCACACGGCCGACCTGATCGCCGCAGCCGGATTCTCCACGCAACCGTTCGCACCGCTCGGCATTCCTGAATTTGTCGCGAACGCGCTGATCAGCGCGTGCTGTGCCATCCCGATGGCGTGGCTGCTGCGCGTGTCGCCGGAGCGCGAGGCGCCGTGGATCGGCGCGCTGGTGTTCGGCGGCATCGTGCTGACGGCTGCCCGCGTGTTCGCGATCGATCCGCTGCGTGGAATCTGGCCGTCGGGGAACATGATGCCGGTGCTCGCGTCAGGCTTCGCCGCGAACGCGGTCTGGGGCTTCGGCGCGCTCGTGTTCATGCGCGCGTTCATGTCGGACGACGCCGGCGACGAATGACGCACGTCTCGCGACGAGGCCCGTGCCCACCGCCGCCGAGCCCCACCGGCATCCGCCAATGAAAAGGCCGCCTGCACATGCAGGCGGCCTTTTTGCATTTCACGTCGATAGCGCGCACGTCAGTCCTTCAGATTGCGCAGAGGATGCGTGTCGGGCGTCCACGGGCTGTCGAACATCGCGAGCACGTCGGCCCGGTCGATAGCGGCGGCCGACTTGAAGCGCCAGACTGGCTGGTGGTCCTTGTCGACGATCAGCGCCCGCACGCCTTCGATCACGTCGCCGTGCGCGAACGTCGAGCGCGTGAGGTCGAGATCGCGCCGCAGGCAATCGGCCATCGTCGCGCCA
This sequence comes from Burkholderia sp. Tr-862, assembly GCF_011753085.1. NCBI lineage: Bacteria > Pseudomonadati > Pseudomonadota > Betaproteobacteria > Burkholderiales > Burkholderiaceae > Burkholderia > Burkholderia sp. Tr-862. Next base: position 109,618 of record NZ_VWWG01000003.1, on the reverse strand, counting down.
CGCGCCCGTTCGACGACTTCGAGCGACACGGCCATCGACAGCGGCGACAACTGGCTGCGCATCGCATGGGTCGCCTTCTCGACCCATCCGTCGATGGCCGCGCAATCCTGCTCGGCGTCGAGCGACGCAAGGATCGCGCCGATATCCGGTCGCGCGAAATGCCGATCGATCCCGGCGCGCGCATCGGCCAGCGCCGACGTGTCGGGCGTCGGGACGACCTTGTGCGCGGCAGCCGCATCGGCCACGCACGCGACTGCCTGCGCGCCGCTGTCGATGCGCGTGCTGCGCAACGTATCGAGCAGCGCCGGCAGCGCGGCATCGGGCAGATAGACGTCGGCGAGCTGCGCATACAGGGCGCCGGCCGCGTCGAGCGACGCGCCGGTCACGGCAAGATAGCGGCCGATCGCGCCCGGCGTGCGCGCGAGGAACCAGCTCATCCCGACGTCCGGGAACAGGCCGATGCGCGTTTCGGGCATGGCCATCTTCGTTGAATCGGTGACGACGCGCAGCCCGCCCGTATGCCGCGCGGCCTGCGAAATGCCCATGCCGCCGCCCATCACGACGCCGTGCATCAGCGCGATGTACGGTTTCGGATAGGTGAAGATCGTGTGGTTGAGCGTGTATTCCTCGATGAAGAACATGTCGATCGCATCGCGGTCGCCGCGCTGCCACGCGTCGTGGAAGAAGCGCACGTCGCCGCCCGCGCAGAACGCGCGCGGATGCGGGCTGTGCACGACGACGGCCACCACGTCGGCGTCGTCGCGCCACGCATCGAGCGCCTGCTGCATCAGGCGGATCATCCCGACCGACAGCGCATTCAGCGCCTTCGGCCGGTTCAGTTCGAGATAGCCGACGCGGTTCGCGACATACGCGCGCACGTCGGGCTGGGCGGCTTCGGCGGAAGCGGAAACGGAAGCGGAATCGGTCATGTGGGCCATCCGGCGTATCGCGGGCGCACGCTCAGTGCGCCTGCATCTTCGAGAACAGGTTCAGCACCACGACGCCCGCGACGATCAGGCCGAGGCCGATCACCGCCGGCACGTCCGGCACCTGACGATAGAGCAGCATCGCGACGAGCGTGATCAGCACGATGCCGGCGCCCGACCACACCGCATAGATGATGCCAACCGGCATCGTGCGCAGCGTGAGCGACAGACAGTAGAACGCGATGCCGTAACCGGCCACGACGAGCGCCGACGGCCAGAAGCGCGTGAAGCCGTCCGCCGCGCGCAGCGCGGACGTGCCGATCACTTCCGCGACGATCGCGATCGCGAGCCATGCGTAACCCGGGAGCTGCATCGCTCAGCTCCTCGAAAGCGCCAGCGCGGCGTAGTCCTGCCCGAGCTCGGCGCACAACGCTTCGACGACGAACTCGTGATCGACGCGCTGCGGCAGCCCCGATGCGGTGATCGAGCCGATCACGCCGGCCCCCGCAACGGTCAGCGGAAACGCACCGCCATGCGGCGAATATTCCGACACGGGAAGCCCGTGCTTGTCCGCGAGCGACGCGCCGGCCTGCTGCATGCGCAGGCCGATCGCATACGAACTGCGGCGGAAATGCGCGACGACGTTGCGCTTGCGGCGCACCCAGTCGGCGTTGTCGGGTGTCGCGCCGGCGAGCGCCGCGTAGAACAGCGGCTGGCCGAACGTGACGATGTCGATCGCGATCGCGTGACCGCGCGCCGTGGCGAGCGCATGCATCCGGTTGCCGAGCGCCCAGGCGCGGGCCGGGTCGAAATGGGGAAATACGAGCGCCTGTTCCTGCGCGCCGATCGATTGCAGATCGTGAGCGATGTCCATGAATCCGTCGATGCAGAAGTAACAGTAGTGAGCGTTGCAACGGCACCGATGCAATCGCGCACGGCTTCGCTGCAAGAATGAACGACACGAGCAAACCGTTCGATTCTAGCGCACGCGCCCGCCGTACCGGCCCCACAAGCTGCCAACGAGCGCCTGCAACGCGATTGTCAAAAAGTGCTTGCATGCGTTCGGGATACTCCATATAATTCATTTCTTCGACGGACGCGGGGTGGAGCAGTCTGGCAGCTCGTCGGGCTCATAACCCGAAGGTCGTAGGTTCAAATCCTACCCCCGCAACCAACGTCCCGATTCATGCAAAAAGCCCGGCTCTACGCCGGGCTTTTTGTTTCTCGCGCCCGATCCCGCGCATCGCGGCCGCGCTTCACGCGGCACGCCGCGCCCATGCGCTCGCGTTCGAGAATGCCCCGCCCCGGTGATACACTCGCATTCACCTCGTCCCTTCCACTCGACATGAAATTCTGCTCCGTCTGCGGTCACGACGTCATCGCGCGCATTCCACCGGGCGACAATCGTGAGCGCTTCATTTGCGATCACTGCGGCACGATCCATTACCAGAATCCGCGTAACGTGGTCGGCACGGTGCCGGTCTGGGGCGATCAGGTGCTGCTGTGCCGCCGCGCGATCGAACCGCGCTACGGGTTCTGGACGCTGCCGGCGGGCTTCATGGAAATGGGCGAGACGACGGCCGAGGCCGCCGCGCGCGAGACGCTCGAGGAAGCCGGCGCGCGTGTCGAGATTCAGAACCTGTTCACGCTGCTCAACGTGCCGCACGTGCATCAGGTCCACCTGTTCTACCTGGCGCGGCTCGTCGATCCGGCTTACGAGGCCGGCGAGGAAAGCCTCGAAGTCAAACTGTTCGACGAAGCCGACATTCCGTGGGACGAAATCGCGTTCCCGACCGTCAGCCAGACCCTGCGCTTCTTCTTCGCCGATCGCGCCGCCGGCGACTACGGCGTGCATACCGGCGATATCTTCCGCTCGCTGCGCAACGGCTGAGCACGCGCCCCATGGTCCCCTGGCTCGGCCCGGACGATCCGTTTCCGCCCGTCGAACGCGCACTGGGTCCCGCGACCGGCGCGCCGGGACTGCTCGCCGCGAGTGCCGACCTGCTGCCGTCGCGCCTGATCGAGGCCTACCTGCGCGGCATCTTCCCGTGGTATTCGGACGGCCAGCCCGTGCTGTGGTGGAGCCCCGACCCGCGGATGATCCTCGCACCGGCCGAATTCAAGGTGTCACCGTCACTGCGCAAGACGCTCAGGCGCGTGCTGCGCGAACCCGCGTGGGAAGTGCGCGTCGACCATGACTTTGCGGGCGTGATGCGCGCGTGCGCGCAAGCGCCGCGCCGCGGGCAGCGCGGCACCTGGATCACGGCCGAGATCATCGACGCCTATACGTCGCTCTACCGCTCCGGCAACGCGCACAGCATCGAGACGTGGCACGACGGGCGCCGCATCGGCGGTCTGTACGGGGTTACGTTCGGACGGATGTTCTTCGGCGAGTCGATGTACGCGGATGCCACCGATGCGTCGAAGATCGCGCTGGCGACGCTGGTCGCCCACCTTCGCGAGCAGGGGCTGGAAATGATAGACTGCCAGCAGAATACGTCGCATCTAGCGTCGCTCGGTGGCCGCGAGATCGCACGCAAGGCCTTTGTTGCTCACGTGCGCCGCGCGGTGGCTGAACCGCCGATTCCGTGGCAGTTCGACAAGCGCGTGCTCGCCGCGCTGACGGGCCCCGCCGAACCGGCGGCGCCCTCCGGGATCGAGCGCTAGCGCGGCACTCCATCCCTGCATCGAGAGCTGCCCATGACTCACCCGACTGAGCTGCCGCTTTCACCGCTTTCGGCGCTGCAATTCTATGCAACGGCGCCCTATCCGTGCAGCTATCTGGACGGCCGCATCGCGCGCTCGCAAGTCGCGACGCCGAGCCACCTGATCAACTCCGACATCTATACCGAGCTCGTGAAGGCCGGCTTCCGGCGCTCGGGCGTCTTCACCTATCGCCCGTACTGCGACGGCTGCCGCGCCTGCGTACCGGTGCGGGTGCCGGTCGGCGCGTTCACGCCGTCGCGCACGCAGCGCCGGATGTGGAAGCGGCACCGCGCGCTCGTCGCGACTGTCTCGCCGCTGCACTACGACGAGGAGCACTACGCGCTCTACATGCGCTACCAGTCCGCGCGCCACGCGGGCGGCGGCATGGACCGCGACAGCCGCGACCAGTACGAGCAGTTCCTGCTGCAGAGCCGGATCAATTCGCGCCTCGTCGAATTCCGCGACCTCGACGCGCCGGGCGGCGAGCCGGGCAAGCTGCGCATGGTCAGCATGATCGACATCCTCGGCGACGGACTGTCGTCGGTCTACACGTTCTTCGAACCCGACGACCAGCACACGAGCTACGGCACCTACAACATCCTGTGGCAGATCGAACAGGCGAAGAGCCTCGGCCTGCCGTACGTGTATCTCGGCTACTGGATCCGCGAGAGCCCGAAGATGGCCTACAAGGCGAACTTCCATCCGCTCGAAGGGTTACTCGACGGCCGCTGGAAAATACTCGATCCCGATCGTGTCGAGCTGCCGCCGGTCGACGCGGCACTGGCGCGCGCGCCGCTGCCGGGCGGACATTCCGGGTCGGGTTGACGAGCCTTCCCGCAGCGCGGCGTCGCGCCTGCAACGGGCACCATTTCCGCCCGTGCATGCGCCGCCGCACCGCAAGAGAGGCGCCCCCGCCGGCGCGCGCGAAGCGAAGCCCGCCCTTGCCGCGCAACTCCCGGTAAAATAGCGGGTTGTCATTCATTCCGGCCGTCCGCCCAATTCCCGTGTTCAGTTCCCTCTATCCGCTGGCCCGCGCATCCCTGTTCAAGATGGATGCGGAAGACGCTCACCACCTCACGCTGCGCGCGCTCGGCGCGGCCGGCCGCACGGGCCTCGCCTGCGCGCTGTCGGCGCGCGTGCCCGATGCGCCGCGCACCGTGATGGGGCTCACGTTCCGCAACCCGGTCGGCCTCGCCGCCGGCCTCGACAAGGACGGCGCGGCCATCGACGGCCTCGCGTCGCTCGGCTTCGGCTTCATCGAGGTCGGCACCGTCACGCCGCGCCCGCAGCCGGGCAATCCGCGCCCGCGGATGTTCCGCCTGCCGCAGGCCGACGCGCTGATCAACCGGATGGGCTTCAACAACCACGGCGTCGACCAGTTCGTGAAGAACGTCCAGGCGGCCCGCTATCGCGGCATCCTCGGCCTGAACATCGGCAAGAACGCCGACACGCCGATCGAGCGCGCCGCGGAAGACTATCTCTACTGCCTCGAGCGCGTGTACCCGTTCGCGAGCTACGTGACGATCAACATTTCGTCGCCGAACACGAAGAACCTGCGCCAGCTGCAGGGCGCGGGCGAACTCGACGCGCTGCTCGCCGCGCTGAAGGACAAGCAGCAGCGCCTCGCCGACCTGCACGGCAAGCTCGTGCCGCTCGCGCTGAAGATCGCCCCCGATCTCGACGACGAACAGGTGAAGGAAATCGGCGACACGCTGCTGCGCCACAAGATCGAAGCAGTCATCGCCACCAACACGACGCTGTCGCGCGCGGCCGTGCAGGGCCTGCCGCACGCGGACGAAGCCGGCGGCCTGTCGGGCCGCCCGGTGTTCGACGCCTCGAACGAAGTGATCCGCAAGCTGCATGCCGAAGTCGGCAGCGCGGTGCCGATCATCGGCGTCGGCGGCATCTTCTCGGGCGAGGACGCACGCGTGAAGCTCGCGGCCGGCGCATCGCTGGTCCAGCTCTATACGGGCTTCATCTATCGCGGCCCCGCGCTCGTGGCCGAATGCGTGAAGGCCATCGCGCGCGAACGCACCGCGTAATATAGTCATAAACAAACGATATTTAGCGGTCGATTGTGTTTTTGCTATGATCGACCGCACTTTCAGAATCAAGCGCCCCGCTGGGGCAAGGGAAGCTCACACGATGAAAATTTCGCTGCTGAAGAAGCTGCTCGTTGCCGGCCTGATCGGCACGTCGTTCGCCGCCGCCACCGCGCATGCGGCCGACCTCCTCGACCAGGTGAAGCAACGCGGCACGCTGCGCGTCGGCCTCGAAGGCACGTTCCCGCCGTTCAACTCGAAGAACCCGCAAGGCGAGCTCGTCGGCTTCGACGTCGACATCGCGAAGGCCGTCGCCGCGAAGCTTGGCGTGAAGGCCGAGTTCGTCACGACCGAATGGAGCGGCATCATCGCGGGCCTGCAGGCCGGCAAGTTCGACGTGATCGCCAACCAGGTCGGCATCACCGACAAGCGCAAGGAAACGCTCGACTTCTCGCCGGCGTACACGTACTCGTCCGCGCAGCTGATCCAGCGCAAGGACGATACGCGCCAGTTCAAGTCGCTCGACGACCTGAAGGGCAAGAAGCTCGGCGTCGCGCTCGGCACGAACTACATGGACATGGCGAAGTCGGTGCCCGGCATCGACGTGAAGACGTACCCGGGCGCGCCCGAGTACCTGCGCGACCTCGCGGCGGGCCGTCTCGACGCGGCACTGAACGACCGCCTGATGCTCGCGTACCTGACGAAGAACTCGCAACTGCCGCTGCGCCCGGGCGCGAACGTCGGCTCGGCGAATCCGTCGGGCATCCCGTTCAAGAAGGGCAACCCGAAGTTCCAGAAGGCGATCGACGACGCCATGGCGCAACTCGCGGCCGACGGCACGTTCACGAAGATCTCGGACAAGTGGTTCGGCATCGACGTGACGAAGCCGATCAAGTAAGCACGCCTCTGTTTCCCGCCTGACGGCGGGCCGGAATGGGCGGCATCCGAAACGATGCCGCCCTTTGTTTTATCGGTCCGGTTTATGATTGCGCTTTCGCGCACGCATCCGCTTCGTATTCCATGTCGACAACGTCCCTGCTCGTCCAATCGCTGCCGGTGCTCGCCCAGGGTGCCGTACTGACCGTCAAGTTCGCCGTGCTGTCGATGGTGTTCGGCCTGCTCGGCGCCGTCATGCTCGCGATGATGGGCATCCGGCAAAGCGAACCGCTCGAGGGCTTCGAACGCATCTGGGTCAACGCGCTCGCGTGGCTCGCGCGCGCGTATGTGAGCCTGATGCGCGGCACGCCGCTGCTCGTGCAGATCTTCGTGATTTATTACGGATTGCCGAGCCTCGGCATCTCGCTCGACCCGACGCCGGCCGGCGTCATCGCGCTGTCCGCGAACGTCGCCGCTTACATGTCCGAAAGCATGCGCGGCGCGATCAACGGGATCGCGCGCGGCCAATGGCTGGCCGCCTACAGCCTCGGGCTGTCGTGGGGGCAGACGCTGCGCTACGTGATCGGCCCGCAGGCGCTGCGCATCGCGGTGCCGAGCCTGTCGAACAGCCTGATCAGCCTGATCAAGGACACGTCGCTCGTGTCCGTGATCACGGTGACCGAGCTGCTGCGCAGCGCGCAGGAGGTGATCGCTGCGACCTATCAGCCGTTGCCGCTGTACCTCGCCGCCGCCGCTGTCTACTGGGTGCTGTGCCAGATCCTCGAATGGGTCCAGCGCTGGTACGAAAAGCGCCTGTCGCTGCCCGCGCGGCACTGAGCACGTTGCATCGCTCGCCGGGCCGCGGCTGCGCGCCCGGCCCCTTCCTTCCCGCCTACTCGCCCGAATAGCGCACGCCGAGCGCCGCGCGTGCCGCGTCGGTCATCGCGATCATCTGTCGTGAATGGTCGTGCGTCATGATCGGGCTCTCGCGTTCACCCGCGCGCAGCAGGTCGCAGAAATGCGCGGTCTCGTAGTTCAGGCCGCCGCCGTCGAACGGTGCATCGAGTTCGACGGTACGCCCGTCGGCATAGCGGATCGTCGCCCGCGTGGGGTTCCACCACTTCTCGTGAATCGTCACGTGCCCGCCCGCCGCGGCGATCAGCGCGTCGCCGCGTCCCATCACGTCGAGCCCGCAAAAGAGCTGCGCGATGCCGCCATTCGCGTGGCGGCTGTTCAGGCTCGCGAAGACGTCGACGCCCGTCGCGCCGACACGGCCGAGCGTCTGCACGTCGTGTGCGGCGCCGAGCCAGTCGACCGCGAGAAACGCTTCGTAGATCCCGATGTCGAGCAGCGCACCGCCGGCTCGATCGAGCCGATAGACGGAATGATCGTCCGGCACCGCCGACGACGCGCAGCCCGCGCGCACGAGCCGGATCTCGCCGATCGGATCGTCATGCAGGTGCGCACGTAACTGCTGGTACAGCGGAAAGAACGGCGGCTTCATCGCTTCCATGAAGAGCCGGCCGGCCGCGCGCGCCGCGTCCAGCACCGCGTCGAGCTGCCCTGCGTTCAGCGTCGCCGGCTTTTCGCACAGCACGGCCTTGCCGGCGGCGAGCGCCGCCTGCGCGTACTGGGCATGACTGTCGTGGAGGGTCGCGATGTAGATCGCGTCGATGTCGCTCGCGAGGAGCGCGTCGAGGCTGGCCGCGGGCGAGCCGCCGCAGTTGCCGCAGAAGGCGGCTGCCGCATCGGCGCGGCGTGCCCACACGCCGGCGAGCACCGCACCCGGCACGTGAGCGAGGCTTTGCGCGAAACGGCGTGCGATGCTGCCTGCGCCGACGATGCCGAAGCGCACCGGGCGGTTGTCGAATTCGTTCATCCGGATCTTCCGTGTCGTTCGTATGACGGTGGCCGACACGCTGCCGGCCGGCCGTCATGATAAACGGCTCGCCGGCTCACGGCTGAGCGACGCGGGTGGATTCAGGCGCGCATGGGCACGTCGACGGAGAAATCGCGCGAGATCTCGTCGGCGCTGAAATCGATCAGGGCGAGCGATGCCGCTTCGGCTTCGCGCGGATCGCGGCGTTCGATCGCATCGACGACGCGCGCATGCGCCTTGACCGCGATGTCGTGCGCGCCATCCTTCTGCACGACGCGCGGATTCACGAGCCGCACCGCGCCGCGCACGATCGCCGCCATCTGCTGGAAGAACTGATTGCCGCTCGCCTGGACGATCCGCGTGTGCAGCAGTTCGTCCGCCGTGTCGTAGCCGGGGTCGCCCGGCTGCAACACCTTGAACGCGTCGAACGCCTCACGGATACCCGCGATGTCGACGGCCGTTGCACGGACCGCCGCCTGCGCGGTCGCGCGCGGTTCGATCAGCATCCGGAATTCGATGACGTCGCGCATGAATTGCGGATCCGGTTTCGCACGAAACCGCCAGCTCACGACGTCTTCATCGATCATGCGCCAGTCGCGCATCGGTCGAACCCGCGTACCGACTTTCGGACGCACGTCGAGCATGTCGCGCGCAAGCAACATCGATAATGCTTCGCGCATCACCGTGCGGCTCACGTCGAACTCTTTCGACAGCACGTCCTGCGGCGGCAGAATGCCGCCGTACTTGTCCTCGACGATACCCGCGACAAGCCCATCCATCACTTTGGCGACCAGTGACCGGTCTTTGCCCTGCTCCATGACACCTCCCCGTGCGTCGATTTGCGAACACCTGCTCCGCAGTTCCGCCGGCCCTGGTTACGACTGTTCTTATGATCTATAAGTTGATGATTTCGGGGATATTTCGCTATCTGGTAAACACCTGACAGGGTTATCCCTCTTTTGGAAGAGGTGATTTATAAGGCTTCAAAAAAAGCCCGGAAAGCGCGCTGCGCTTGCCGGGCCGGGACTTCAACAAGATTTAAACATGCAATCCATTACGGCTTCTTGACGCCATTACGGACTGCTTCTCATTCAGTTTTGATTAACCGGGATAAACGATCGTCTCGACGCCGTTTGCCGTGCCGAGCAGGCACAGATTCGCGCCGCGCTCGGCGAACAGGCCGACCGTCACGACGCCCGGCCACGCGTTGACCTGCGCTTCGAAACCGCGCGGATCGGCGATCTGCAGCCCCTTCACGTCGATGATCTCGTTGCCGTTGTCGGTGATGTACGGCGCGCCGTCCTGCGTCACGCGCAGTACCGGCACGCCGCCGAGCGCGGTCACGCGCCGGCCGATCGCCGTGCGCGCCATCGGCACGACCTCGATCGGCAGCGGGAATGCGCCGAGCACCGGCACGCGCTTGCTGCCGTCCGCGATGCAGACGAACGTATCGGCCACCGACGCAACGATCTTCTCGCGCGTCAACGCACCGCCGCCGCCCTTGATCATTGCACCGCTTGCGTCAATCTCGTCGGCCCCGTCGACGTACACCTGCAGCGACTCGACCTCGTTCAGGTCGAACACCTTGATGCCGTGCGATTTCAGGCGTTCGGTCGTCGCGAGCGAGCTCGACACGGCGCCGCGATAGCGCGATTTGACGGCCGCGAGCGCGTCGATGAAGCAGTTGGCGGTCGAGCCTGTGCCGACGCCGATCACGGCGCCTTCCGGCACGTTCTGGATCACATAATCGGCGGCCGCCTGGCCGACCAGGCGTTTGAGTTCGTCTTGAGTCATGAGGTGGGAATACAGCGGGATTGCGGAAAACCGCCAGTTTACCGGACTCGCAAGACGCCCCGGGCTTTTTCCGCGCGGATGTCGGCCCCGGGCACGCCGACGGTCACGGCGTGCCGTTGGCCGACGCGTTGCCGGCAGGCGGAGCGGGGAAATACTTGTCGAGCAGCGCCTGTGCGATCGCGTCGGTCTCGGCATCCGGATTGCCCGCGTAGTCGGATGGCCGGAAGTGCATCTGGAATGCGGCGAATACGCGGCGCGTCCGCGCGTCGAGCACGCCATCGGTCGGCACGTCGTAGCCGTAGCGCGCGAGCTTCAGCTGCAATTCGCGCACGTCGACGAGCGCGTGCGGATCGCGACCGCCGAGCCGCGCGGCCACGGTCGCATCGTCCGGCCATGCGCCGACGCCGGCTTGCGCGAGCGCATGCCACGGAAACAGCGGACCGGGATCGATCTTGCGTTGCGGTGCGATATCGCTGTGTCCGACCACGCGCGTCGGCGCAATCCCGTAGCGCGCGACGATATCCTTCGACAGGCGAATCAGCGCATCGACCTGCTCGGGCGAATATGGCTGCCAGGTAAGGTTTTGCGGATCGAGCGGGCCGCGATTCACGTTCTCGATGCCGATCGACGCCGCATTGAGCTCGGTCGTGCCCTGCCATTCGCTGATGCCCGCATGCCATGCACGCTTCGATTCAGGAACGAGCTGATAGACGACCGGCATCCCGTGTTCGATGCGCGGTTGCGGCGGCACGACGTAGTGCACGCTGACCGAATCGCCGGTCAGCGTGCGCAGCGATTTCGCTTCGTCGCTTTCGGTGTAATGCATCACGAGAAAGCGGATCCGCGCATCGGCGCCTCGCGCGTGCAGGCTCGTGTCGGCGTAGTAGCCGCCGCGCTCGATCAGCGACGGCGACGTGCAGGCGGCCAGCAGGCCAAGGATGGCGCACGATGCGCCGAGGCGAATCAGGGTCATGGTTCGCGAGTTCCGGGGCCGCGTGCCGCGCACAATCGCGGCACGCGTCGTTCGGGTCATGGCGGCCCGCGCATCGCGCGAGACCACGTGCGTCAGCCCGTCAGGCGGCCCGTCAGTCAGCCGGCGATCAGCCCTTCACGCGCCGCTGCCGCACCGCCTCGTACAGGCACACGCCGCTCGCAACCGACACGTTCAGGCTTTCCACGCTGCCGGCCATCGGGATGCTCATCACGTCGTCGCAGGTGTCGCGCGTGAGCCGGCGCATACCTTCGCCTTCCGCGCCCATCACGATGGCGACGGGGCCGTCGAGCTTCGTGTCGTACAGCGTCGCCGACGCGTCGTCCGACGTGCCGATGATCCATACGCCCGCTTCCTTCAGCTCGCGCAGCGCGCGGGCGAGGTTCGTGACCGTGATGTACGGCACCGTGTCGGCCGCGCCGCTCGCGACCTTCGCCGCGGTCGCGTTCAGGCCGACCGCGCGGTCACGCGGCGCGATCACTGCATGCGCGCCTGCCGAATCGGCGACACGCAGGCATGCGCCCAGGTTGTGCGGATCGGTGACACCGTCGAGCACCAGCAGAAGCGCCGGGCCCTGGATGCCGTCGAGCAGTTCGGACAGGTTCTGCGCGAGCGGAACGTCCTCGACGCGCGCGACGACGCCCTGGTGGCGCTCGGTATGCGCGAGGCCCCACAGGCGGGTTTCGTCGGCCGCGATCAGCCGCACGCCCGCTTCCTTCGCGGTGTGCAGGAAGTCCTGCATGCGGCGGTCGCGGCGCGTCTGGTCGTACAGCACCTCCGCAACCGTCGATGCATCGTGCCGCAAACGTGCGGTCACCGCATGAAAACCGTAAAGAACCTTCAGACGTGACATGACTGGAACAACCTTCGATCAAACGTGCGGCCGCGCAACGCGCGCAGCCGCGATCCATGGAAAAGGAAAGCGCCGCGTTGCCGGCCGGTGACCGGTAGAACGCGGCGTCTCTCGATACTGCAAGGGCGTGCGCGTGCGCCGCCCCGAACGCTCAATACTTCTTGCGGGCGTGTGTCTTCTTCGCGGCCGTCTTCGCCGGCGCACCGCCCTTCTTCTTCGCCGCACGCGCGTCGTTCACCGCGGCGGTCGGTGCGCTGGCCGTCCTCTTGCGGCGCGGCGCGGCTTCCTCCACCGGCGGCAACGAGCGCACACGCGGGCCGCCGCGATCGTTACCGTTGCCGACGGCAGCCGGCGCCGGTGCCGGACGCGGCGCCTTCACCGGCGTGTCGCGCACGAGGCGGAAGTCGATCTTGCGCGCATCGAGATCGACGCGGCTCACCTGCACGCGCACGCGATCCGACAGGCGATAACGGATGCCCGTGCGCTCGCCCCGCAGCTCGTTCTTGATCTCGTCGTACTGGAAGTAGTCCGAGCCGAGTTCCGTGACGTGCACCAGCCCTTCGATGAACAGCGTGTCGAGCTGCACGAAGATGCCGAACGACGTGACGCCGTTCACCATCCCGCCGTATTCCTCGCCGAGCTTGTCGCGCATGAAGTAGCACTTGAGCCAGGCCTCGACGTCGCGCGACGCTTCGTCGGCACGCCGCTCGTTCGCCGAGCAGTGCAGGCCGAGTTCTTCCCAGATCGCGGTGTTCACGCGCGAACGGCCGCGCGCTTCGTCGTCGGCCTGCTGCATCGCGCGGGCGCGCGGCGACAGCGCGGTGTTCAGCTCGAAGCCGTCCGGCGCCTTCGGCGTGTACTTCTTGCCCGACAGGATCGCGTAGATCGCGCGGTGCGTGAGCAGGTCGGGATAGCGGCGGATCGGGCTCGTGAAGTGCGCGTACGCCTCATACGCGAGACCGAAGTGGCCGATGTTGTCCGGGCTGTAGACGGCTTGCTGCATCGAGCGCAGCAGCATCGGCTGCAGCATCTGCGCGTCGGGCCGGTCGCGAATCTGCGCCATCAGCGCCGCATAGTCACTCGCATGCGGCTTCTCGCCGCCGCCGAGCGACAGGCCCATGCCGCGCAGGAACGCGCGCAGGTTCTCGAGCTTTTCCGGTGTCGGCCCCGCGTGCACGCGGTACAGGCCCGCATGCTTGTTGCGCTTCAGGAAGTCGGCCGCGCAGACGTTCGCGGCCAGCATGCATTCCTCGATCAGCTTGTGCGCATCGTTGCGCTGACGCGGCACGATCTGTTCGATCTTGCCCTGCGAGTTGCAGACGATGTACGTCTCGGTCGTGTCGAAGTCGATCGCGCCGCGCTTCTGGCGTGCGGCGAACAGCGACTTGTAGACGCCGTACAGGTCCTGCAGGTGCGGCAGCAGGTCCGCGCGGCGCGCGGCCTCCGGTCCCTTCGTGTTCGACAGCACGGCCGCGACTTCCGTGTACGTCAGGCGCGCGGCCGAATGGATGACCGCCGGATAGAACTGGTACGCCTTGATCTCGCCGCGCGCGGTAATCACCATGTCGCACACGAGCACGCAGCGGTCGACCTGCGGATTCAGCGAACACAGCCCGTTCGACAGCTTCTCCGGCAGCATCGGGATCACGCGGCGCGGGAAATAGACCGACGTGCTGCGCTCCAGCGCGTCGGCGTCGAGGCCGCTACCCGGTTGCACGTAGTGCGACACATCGGCGATCGCGACGATCAGGCGGTAGCCGTCGCCGCGACCGACCTTGGTCGGCTCGCAGTAGACGGCATCGTCGAAGTCGCGGGCGTCCTCGCCGTCGATCGTCACGAGCGGCACGTCGCGCAAATCGACGCGGAAGCGCAGGTCGGCCGGACGTACCGCGTCCGGCAGCGCGGCGGCATCGTTGAGCGCCCGCTGGCCGAATTCGTGCGGCACGCCGTACTTGCGCACGGCGATCTCGATTTCCATGCCCGGATCGTCGATGTCGCCGAGCACTTCGACGACGCGGCCGAGCGGTTGCGAATGGCGGCTCGGGAAGTCGGTCAGTTCGACGACGACGACCTGCCCGACCTTCGCCTTCTTCACGTTCTGCGTGATCAGGATGTCGTGGCCGATGCGCTTGTCTTCGGGGGCGACGATCAGCGCGCCGTTCTCGTTGAGCAGGCGGCCGATCACGCGCTTGTTCGCGCGCTCGGTGACCTCGACGACATGGCCTTCCGGCCGGCCACGGCGATCGTAGCCGACGATCCGCGCGAGCACGCGGTCGTTGTGCATCACCTTCTGCATTTCGCCGTTCGGCAAAAACAGGTCGTCCTGGCCGTCGTCGCGGATCACGAAGCCGTAGCCGTCGCGATGCCCTTGCACGCGACCGGCAACGAAGTTCGACGGATGAGTGAGCTGGTAGTGACCGCGTTTGTCGAGGCGGATCTGGCCGTCGCGTTCCATTGCGGCGACACGCCGGAAGAACCCCTCGCGTTCCTGGCGCTTGATCGACAGCGCTTCGGCGATGTCGTTGGCGGCCAGCGGCGCGTCGCTCGTACGCAGCACGCCGAGAATTTCTTCACGGCTCGGAATGGGGTACGGATATTTGCTCAAGGGTTTGTCGATGATTGTTCTCGTTGCGTTGACTGATGGTGCACGGCATCAACATAGAAGTGTCCGTCAGACAGTTCTATAGTGACGGCGGCGGGTCATTCTATCATCCGACAGTGTCGCCAAATAACCGCGAATGCCGCGTGCAGGCGCCGCGGCGGCCGGTTCGCGGCGCATCGCAAAAATGTGTTGACACGGATAATTGGGGCGCTATAATTTCGCTTCTTTGCAGCAGGCAGCTACTGCAAAACGTGCCCAGGTGGCGGAATTGGTAGACGCACTAGGTTCAGGTCCTAGCGGTGGCAACATCGTGGAGGTTCGAGTCCTCTCCTGGGCACCATCTGTTTTTAAAAAGGTCGGCTTATGCCGGCCTTTTTTCATTTCCGGCCCAGGAAGCAAAGCGCCTGCGCGCTTTGCGCGAGGACTCGAAAGGCTGCGCTTGCAAGCGCAGCCGGGGTCGCGCATGTGTGACCGAGTCCTCTCCTGGGCACCATCTGTTTTTTAAAAAGGTCGGCTTAAGCCGGCCTTTTTTCATTTCCGGCCTCGCATTGCGCGCACTGGCCGCGCCATATGCCCGTCACTCCGATCGATAGCAGAATTAATCGGTTATCGGTTGCCCTCCCCGTTGGTACGTTAGCCGCGTTGCTTTCAACGAACCCAACGGGGAACCCGCTCCATGACGTCGATGAACCGCCGCGCATTCGCGCAGACGATGCTGGCCGCCGGCCTGAGCGCCGCCGGCATCCGGACGCACGCCGAGAACACGCCATCCACGCTGCGCATCGGTTATCAGAAATCGTCGACGCTCATCACGCTGCTCAAGACGCGCGGCACGCTCGAGCAGTCGCTCGCGCCGCTGGGCCTGCGCGTGTCGTGGCATGAATTCGCGAGCGGCTTGCCGCTGACCGAAGCGCTCAACGTCGGCGCGATCGACTTCAGCGCCGACGTGGCCGACACGGTTCCCGTTTTCGCACAGGCCGCGCATGCGCGGTTCGTGTACGTCGCACAGGAAGCGCCATCGCCCAAAGCGCAGGCCATCATTGTCAAGAACGGCAGCACGCTGCGCACGCTCGCCGATCTCAGGGCCAAGCGCATCGCCGTCACGAAGGCCGCCGGCAGCCACTATCTGCTGCTTGCCGCACTCGCGCGCGCCAAGCTCGCCCCAACCGACGCCGCGATCCACTACCTGACACCGGCGGACGGCCGCGCGACATTCGAGCGCGGCAGCGTCGATGCGTGGATCACGTGGGATCCGTATGTCGCGTCCGTCGACTCGAACCCCGACGTGCGGATTCTGGCCGACGGCAACGGGCTTGCTTCGTACCAGCGCTATTACCTCGCGTCGAGCAGCTTTGCCGCCGCGCGCCCCGACGTGATCCAGATCGTCTTCGACCGTCTGTCGCAGGCCGGCGCGTGGCTGCGCGAGCATCAGCAGGAGGCCGCCGATACCCTCGCGCCGATCTGGGGACTCGACGCGAAGACGATCGAGCGCGCCAACGCACGACGCAGCTATCTCGTGCGCGCCGTGGTCACGCAGAATTTCGGTGAGCAGCAGAAGATCGCCGATACGTTCCTCGCAGCCGGCTTGTTGCCCGCCCGCGTCGACACGGGCGATGCGTTGCGCTGGAATTTCACGACTAAGCGCGCGGAGCCGATCGGCGCCTGATGCCCCGAACATGCAACGCACGATATTTTTATCGCCGTCGCTCAAATTGAGTTGACAGCCTCTTCGAACACGCTACAATAGCGGTCTTCGCATCGCAGCAAGCGAAACGTGCCCAGGTGGCGGAATTGGTAGACGCACTAGGTTCAGGTCCTAGCGGTGGCAACATCGTGGAGGTTCGAGTCCTCTCCTGGGCACCATCTGTTTTTTGAAAAGGTCGGCTTATGCCGGCCTTTTTTCATTTCCGGCGCCGGATTGATACGCTCGCTCGCGGCGGCATCTGTCCACATACCCGACGTCACGACGCATCGGCGATTCGTGGCCGCTCATGCCCTCGCTCAACGTCGCCAGCAAGCCATCAAATAATTTTCGTTCGCAACCCGTTGACAGATCCTTCAGACGCGCTATAATTTTGCTTCTTTGCAGCAAGCAGCTACTGCAAAACGTGCCCAGGTGGCGGAATTGGTAGACGCACTAGGTTCAGGTCCTAGCGGTGGCAACATCGTGGAGGTTCGAGTCCTCTCCTGGGCACCATCTGTTTTTTGAAAAGGTCGGCTTATGCCGGCCTTTTTTCATTTCCGCTTCCGCAAGCGCGATATCGCGTTCATATCGCGACTCACACCGCCCCTCCCCATTACGCGCGCCAGGCGTACCGCATCCCCTCCCTCGTCATCTTTGCGCAAGGACGATCCATTTCGGCCTTCGAAATTAGCTCACACGCGTCATCTGCGCCAAGCAAACGATCCGCCGGATCGCGCTGAAACATTGCGCCAACCAGGACCGCGAGGTCGGCCGGCAGCCGAATCCTGCGCCCCGTCGCAACCCGCAACGACGCTCGATGAAAACCTGCCGCGCCCGCAAACCCACGCCCCGCCTGCCTCTCCGACCGAAGCCGGGATTTCCCTAGGCTGACATGCCGTCGCTCACGCGGTTAAATAAATCAACGTGATTTATTTAATGCGTCGACAGACGACGCGCCCATGGAAGGAGACGCCATGAGAAGCCCGCACATCGGCCAGGGAAGCAACTCGGCCAACGTGCGCCGTTACAACGAGCGCCTGCTGTTGAAGACGCTGCGCCGTGCGGGCAGCGCGTCGAAGGCCGACCTTGCGCGTCTCGCGAGCATGACGGGCACGGCGGTCGGCAGCATCATCGCGTCGCTCGCCGACGCGAAGCTGATTGAATTCGCCGGCCGCACCGAGGGCCAGCGCGGCCAGCCGGCATCGTTGATCCGTCTCGATCCGCGCGGTGCGTTCGGCATCGGCGTCCATCTCGACCGGATGCGCATCGAAACGGCGCTCGTCAATTTCGCGGGCGACGTGCTCGGCCGCCGCTCGCACGACACGCTGCTTCCCCCGCCCGCCGACGTGCTCGAGATCGTGCGGCGCGACATCGATGCCATGCAGGATCTGCTCCCCGCGCATGAGCGCGCACGACTCACGGGCGTCGGCGTCGCCCAGCCGTACAACCTCGGCGCGTGGATGCGCGAGCTCGGCCTCGCGCCCGACACGTTCCGCGCATGGGAAGACGTCGATTTCGCGAGCGATCTCGGGCGCATGCTGTCGCTGCCCGTGTTCGGCGAAAACGACGGCAACGCCGCCGCGATCGCCGAACTGTTCTACGGGTACGGCCGACAGTGCGACGACTTCGTCTACCTGTTCATCGGCCCCGCGATCGGCGGCGGCATCGCGGTCGACGGAGACTGCCTGCGCGGCGTGACCGGCAATGCCGGCGACATCGCCGTGATTCCCGTGCCGCCGAGCCGGCTGGCGTCCGCACCGCCGCCGCGCGGCCCGTGGGACATCCTGCTCGCCCGCGCGTCGCTGCATGCGCTCGTGCGCCACCTCCGCCATCACGGCGAGACGGTCGAGAATCGCGCCGACCTCGAGGCCTGCATCGCGCGCGGCCTGCCGGCAGTCGACGAATGGATCGACGACTGCGTCGACGCGCTCGCGCCGGCATTGCGCGCGGTGCTCTGCGTCGTCGATGCGCCGGTGGTGGTGCTCGACGCCGATACCGACGCCGGCCTGCTCGACGCGGTGACGACCCGCCTGCGCGCGGCCCTCGTCGCCACCGCGCCGGAAGCGCGCGGCACGCCGACGCTCGTACGCGGCACGTTCGGGGCCGACGCCGGTGCGATCGGCGCCGCGACGCTGCCGATGTTCTTCAACTTCTCCCCGCGGGCCGGCATCCTCAAGGGCGCCCGCACCGAATCGCAGGAGGTCAACCATGTCGCGATCTGAGTCGTCCCGGCCGCTGCTCGAGATGCGCCGGATCAGCAAGACGTTCCCGGCCGTGCGCGCGCTCGACAACGTCAGCCTGACCGTCTATCCGGGCGAGATCCATTCGCTGATGGGCGAGAACGGCGCAGGCAAGTCGACGCTGATGAAGATCCTCTCCGGTGCGTACCGCGCCGACGCCGGCGGCGAGATCCTGATCGACGGCGAGCGCATCGACGTCGACGGCCCGCTCGTCGCGCGCGATGCGGGCGTCGCGGTGATCTACCAGGAGCTGTGCCTCGCGCCGAACCTGACCGTCGCGGAAAACATCTACGTCGGCCGCGAACTGCGGCGCGGCAACCGGCGCTGGGGCACCATCGACCGCGCGGCGATGGCGCGCGGCTGCCAGGACGTGCTCGCCCGCCTCGGTGCGCCGTTCGGTCCGGACACGCTCGTCGGCACGCTGTCGATCGCCGAGCAGCAGCTCGTCGAGATCGCGCGCGCCGTGCATACCCGCGCGCGCATCCTCGTGATGGACGAACCGACGACGCCGCTGTCGTCGCGCGAGACCGAGCACCTGTTCGGCCTGATCCGCCAGCTGCGCGAGGAAGGCCTCGCGATCATCTACATCAGCCACCGGATGGCGGAAATCTATGAATTGTCCGACCGCGTGTCGGTGCTGCGCGACGGATCGTACGTCGGCACGCTCGAGCGCGAATCGCTGTCGGCCGAACGGCTCGTCGCGATGATGGTGGGCCGCGACATCTCCGGCTTCTACAAGAAGGAACATGCGCCGTACGACCCCGGTCACCTGCTGCTGTCGGTGCGTGACATCGCCGACGGCGAGCGCGTGCGCGGCTGCAGCCTCGACCTGCATGCCGGCGAGGTGCTCGGCATCGCCGGGCTCGTCGGCGCGGGCCGCACCGAACTGGCGCGGCTGATCTTCGGCGCGGAGCCGCGCACGCGCGGCGACGTGAAGCTCGGCGACCGCGCGTTCGGCGCGCATTCGCCGCGCGACGCGATCGACGCCGGCCTCGTCTACCTGACGGAAGACCGCAAGCGCCAGGGTCTGTTCCTCGACATGAGCGTACGCGACAACATCAATATCTCGGTGTGCAACCGCGATGCGCGGCTCGGTGCGCTCGATCTCGCACGCGGTGCGCAACGCGCACGCGACGCGATCGCATCGCTGTCGATCCGCGTGCCGAACGCCAACGTCAACGTCGGCGCGCTGTCGGGCGGCAACCAGCAGAAAGTGCTGCTGTCGCGCCTGCTCGAAACCAAGCCGCGCGTGCTGATTCTCGACGAACCAACGCGCGGCGTCGACATCGGCGCGAAATCCGAGATCTACCGGATCATCAACGAACTGGCCCGCGCGGGCGTCGGCGTGATCGTGATCTCGAGCGAACTGCCGGAAATCATCGGTGTCGCCGACCGTGTGCTCGTGATGCGCGAAGGCGAGATCGCCGGCGAACTCGGCGGCCACACGCACACGCCCATCACGCAGGAAGCGATCATCGCGCTTGCGACCGGCTCGCAGGCCGAACTCGCCGACGCGCACTGACCACGGCCCCTTCATTTCCTTCTTCATTCAAGGTACCGAAATGATCAACCCGACCAAGCAGCGGAACCTCGCTTCCGCGACGGCCCATCCGGTGGCCACCCGTACGCCCCTGATGCGCGGCGCCGATCATCGCGCACGCATGCAGTCGCTGATGCGCACCGCCGGCATGCTGCCGGTGCTGCTGGTTCTCTGCATCGGCTTCGGATTCCTGACCGACGGCTTCTTCACGCTGCAGAACCTGTCGATCGTCACGCAGCAGGCGTCGATCAACATCGTGCTCGCGGCCGGCATGACCTTCGTGATCCTGACGGGCGGCATCGACCTGTCGGTTGGCTCGGTACTCGCCGCGTCGGCCGTCGCCGCACTGCTCGCCTCGACCATCCCCGGCTGGGGCTGGCTCGGCGTGCCGATCGCGCTCGCCGTCGGCCTCGTGTTCGGCGCGATCAACGGCGGCCTGATCTCGTTCCTGCGCCTGCCGCCGTTCATCGTCACGCTCGGCGCGATGACGGCCGTGCGCGGGGTCGCCCGCCTGATCGGCAACGACACGACCATCTTCAACCCGCAACTGCCGTTCGCATTCATCGGCAACGGCACGATCCTCGGTGTGCCGTGGCTCGTCGTGATCGCCTGCGCGGTGATCGCGCTGTCGTGGTTCATTCTGCGCCGCACGGTGCTCGGGATGCGGATCTATTCGGTCGGCGGCAATCCGGAAGCCGCGCGGCTGTCGGGCATCAACGTGCGGGCAATCCAGATGTTCGTCTATGCGGCGTCGGGCCTGCTCGCGGGTCTCGGCGCGGTGATGTCGTCCGCGCGGCTCTATGCGGCCAACGGCCTGCAGCTCGGCCAGTCGTACGAACTCGACGCGATTGCGGCGGTGATCCTCGGCGGCACGAGCTTCGTCGGCGGCGTCGGCTCGATCGTCGGCACGCTGATCGGCGCGCTGATCATCGCGGTACTGACCAACGGCCTCGTGCTGCTCGGCGTGTCGGACATCTGGCAGTACATCATCAAGGGGCTCGTGATCATCGGCGCGGTCGCGCTCGACCGATATCGCCAACGCGACTCGGCCCGTACCTGACACGCTTTCCTCACCGTTCAATCATCAGGGCGCAGGCAGGTCCTCCTGCGCCCGTCCGCCAACGGACCATCCGGAGACACAACGACATGTTCAAGCACAAAGCCGCCCTGACCGCCGTCGCCTGCACGCTCGCATTCGGCGCTGCCGCCGCCCATGCAGCCGACAAGCCGCTGAAATCGATCGGCGTCACGGTCGGATCGCTCGGCAACCCGTACTTCGTCACGATCGTGAAAGGCGCCGAAGCGCGCGCGAAACAGCTCAACCCGAACGCGAAAGTGACCGCCGTGTCGGCCGACTACGACCTGAACAAGCAGTTCACGCAGATCGACAACTTCATCTCCGCGCACGTCGACATCATCCTGCTCAACGCGACCGATCCGAAGGCGATCGAGCCGGCGGTGAAGAAGGCGCAGGCGGCCGGCATCACGGTCGTCGCGGTGGACGTCGCGGCAGCCGGCGCGAACGCGACCGTGCAGACCAACAACGTGAAGGCCGGCGAGCTGGCGTGCGACTATCTCGCGAAGAAGCTCAACGGCAAGGGTAACGTGATCATCGAGAACGGCCCGCAGGTGTCGGCCGTGATCGATCGCGTGAACGGCTGCAAGGCGGTGCTCGCGAAGAATCCGGGCATCAAGCTGCTGTCGAGCGACCAGGACGGCAAGGGCTCGCGCGAAGGCGGGATGAACTCGATGCAGGGCTACCTGACGCGCTTTCCGAAGCTCGACGGCGTGTTCACGATCAACGACCCGCAGGCGATCGGCAGCGATCTCGCGGCGAAGCAGCTGAACCGCCCGAACATCGTGATCACGTCGGTCGACGGCGCACCGGACATCGAGGTGGCGCTCAAGTCCAACACGCTCGTGCAGGCGTCGTCGAGCCAGGATCCGTGGGCGATGGCGCAGCAGGCCGTCAACGTTGGCTACGGAATCATGAACGGCCAGAAGCCGGCCAATCCGATGATCCTGATCGAGCCGACGCTCGTCACGCGCGACAACGTGAAGGGCTACAAGGGCTGGAGCAGCCCGCGCTGATCGCGTTGCGCGACCCGCGACCCCGGGCGGCGCCGGGCCGCGTCGCCGCGTGCGACGCGCGCCCTGCCTGTCCGTCCACCTCAACCGCCGCACCGCCGCGCGACATGCCGCGGCACGAGATTTCGACATGACGACGACGTTCCCCCGCCTGATCGTATTCGGCGAAGCGCTGACCGATTTCATCCGCGACGATGCGCACCACTGGCGCAGCGTCGCGGGCGGCTCGTGCTGGAACGTCGCGCGCGTCGGCGCGCGGCTCGGCGTGCCGACCGCGTTCGCCGGCACGGTCAGCCACGACATCTTCGGCGACGAACTGATGCGCCGGAGCGCCGATGCCGGGCTCGACCTGCGCTTCATGCGACAGGTCGATCGCCCGCCGCTGCTCGCGATGGTCGTGTCGAAACAGCCGCCCGACTATTTCTTCATCGGCGAGAACAGCGCCGACCTCGCGTTCGATCCGGCCGACCTGCCCGATGGCGCACTCGACGCGGCCGAGATCGTGCACGTGGGCTCGCTCGGCGTCGTGCGCGAGCCGCTCGCGCCGCGCCTGATCGAGGTCGTGCGGGCTGCCCGCGCGGCCGGCAAGCGGATCTCGTTCGACCCGAACTATCGCGCGCCGATGGCCGCGCCGTCGTATCGCGACACGCTGCGCACGCTGGCCGGTCTCGCCGACTGGATCAAGGTATCCGATGAAGATCTGCGCGGCCTGTTTTCCGAACTCGACGAAGCCGCCGCGCTCGCGCAATTGCGCGCCTGGGCGCCCGATGCGACCGTGCTCGTCACGCGCGGCGCGGCCGGCATGCAGCTCCTGCACCGCGACACCGCGCTGTTCCAGCCGGCGTTCGCGACCGAGGTCGCCGACACCGTCGGCTGCGGCGACGCCAGCATCGGCGGCTGGCTGGCCAGCCAGCTCATGCATCCCGGCGCATCGGCCGCCGACCATCTGCGCTACGCGGCAGCCTGCGCGGCGGTCGCCTGCGCGCATGCGGGCGCGTATGCGCCGACGGCTGCCGAAGTTGCCGACGTCGTGGCCAGCCGCGCGAGCGCCGAACCGGCCGACGCCGCGCTATCGCACTAGGCGGCACCGGAGCTAGGCCCGCGCGTGTGCCCCGCAGGCTCATGCGCCTGCCTTCCCGACCTTGCCGCGCGCCTGCAGCAGTTGCAGGCTCTCGTCGACGCTCAGCTCGGACATCGCTTCGTCACGCAGCGTGTCGTCGGTCGCGCGACTTAGCGCATGCAGCGCGTGCTCCTTGAGCCGCACGATCGCGAACTGCAGCCCGCGTGCCGCGCATTCGGCCGCGAACGTGCGCAACGACTCGATCGTCGTGCCGTCGACGTCCGGCGTTTCCTCGAGACTCAGCATCACGGTATGCGTATCGGGCGCGGCCTTCATCAGCGCGCGCACGCGATTGAGCATCCGGTCTGCGTTCGCGAAGAACAGCTGCGCCTCGGGGCGCACGATCAGCACACCGGGTATCGGCTTCGCATCGGCGTGAATCGCGACGGCGACGAAGTCGTGCCCGTCGCGCAGCCGGCCGAGCACGCTGACGTTCGGCTCCGACAACTTGCGCAGCGTCAGCAGCAGGCTCACGCCGATGGCCGCGAGCAGCCCGTGCAGCACGCCGAGCACGAGCACCGCGAGCAGCGCGGCGACCACGACGAGCCGGTCGCGATGCCAGACCCAGTACGGCCGGAACACCGACGGATGCAGCGAATGGCTGACCGCGAAGATCACGATCGCCGCGAGCACGGGCTCCGGCGTGCGCGCGAGCTGCGGCAGCAGCAGCCACACGATCAGCGCGACCACGCCGGCGGCCCACAGGCTCGAGAAACGCGATTGCGCGCCGGCCGCCTCATTCGCCGACGTCGCCGAATAGCCGGCGCCGACCGGCATCCCGTGCAGCAGCCCCGACACGAGGTTCGCGCAGCCGATCGCGACGAGGTCGCGGTTCGGTGACACGCTGTCGCCGTGCTTCAGCGCGAAGTTGCGGATCGATCCGTACGACTCCGCATACAGGATCAGCATCAGCGCGAAAGCGAGCTCGACCGTCTGCATCCATGCGTTGCGGTCGAGATGCGGCAGCCCGAATGCGAGGTGCTGGAAATCGATGTGTCCGACGATCGCGATCCCGTAGTGCTGCCAGTCGACCACATAGCCGGCCGCGATCGACAGCACGATGACGACGAGCGTGGCCGGCACCCGCTTGCTGCGCCCGAGCAGGAACAGCAGCGCAAGCGCGCTCCCGCCGAGCGCGACGCTCGCGAGGTTTGCACGCGGCGCACCGGCGACGAGGTCGAGCACGACATGCGGCGCATCGCTGTGCTGCACGGAAATCGCGAGAATCTTCGGCAGTTGCTTGAGGACGATCGTCAGCGCCAGTCCGAACGTGAACCCGCGCAGGACCGGACGCGCGACGAAATCCGACATGCCGCCGAGCCGTGCCACGCCCGCCAGGATGAACAGCACGCCGGTCATCGCGACGAGTGCGGCCGCCAGCGCGAGTTGCGCGGCGAGCGCCATCCCCGATTCGGCCAGCACGGTCGCCGCGAGCACGGCCGCCGACGACGAGGTCGACGACACGATCGCAAAGCGGCTGCTGCCGGTCAGCGCATACACCACGAGCCCCGACAGCAGCGCGATCAGACCGGCCTGCGGCGGCAGGTTGGCGAGCCCCGCATACGCAACCGCCTCGGGAATCAGCAGCCCGGCGATCGACAGACCGGCCAGCGCGTCAAGGCCGATGCGCCGCGTGGGCGGCGGCGTTGCCGCATCGAGTGCGGCGAAATGCTCGGGATGCTGCGGGCCGGCATCCGGACGGGGCGAGGCGGTCGTCATGAGGCGGTAGGCGCCGTGCGCATGTCAGGATTTGGCGGCGATGACACCCGACCAGCCGGGCAGATAGCGCGCGTCCTGGTCGTGTGCGCGGCGCAGCGAGACGTCCAGCGCCTTCGAGAAGTTCTTGCGGATCTGGTCGAGCGTCACGTGCTGGCGCAGGTAGTCGGCCCACAGGAATTCGCTGAACGGCGTCGCATCCTTCGCATAGCCGCCCGCCGTGCGCAGTTCGCCCGCGAGGCTCCGGTACGGATCGTCCTCGAGCCCCGTCAGCACCTTCGGCAGATTCGCGTAGTCACGACGCGAGCCATCCGAACCGAACGGATGCACCCACTGGTTGTGTTCCATCATCCGCCAGAAGATCGTCTCCTCGAGCCAGGACAGATCCTTCAGCAGCATCGCGTTCACGCGCGTCTGCCCTTCCTCGATCAGCGCGAGGCCGAGATGGTGATGATCGGTGATGTAGTAAAGGCCGCCCGGGCCGAGGACGGCCGGAAACCAGTGAGAGTCGATCGCGGCCTTGCGCGCACGCTTGTCGAGCGCTTTCCAGTGCTTGCGCTTCGCTTTCACTTCGCGATAGCCGACCGTCATTTGCGTCGGACGCAATGCGTCGAGCCGGACGGGAATGAGATGAACGTCGTTGCCGAGTGCCATGGTCGTACCCCATGTTGGGAATTTCCGGCAACGATACTCCTGATCGTGCGAACTGCTAATCCCTCGCGACGAGGACAGGCATGCGCTTGACCTTCTCTGACAACCGGCGTCGCTGCCGCATCGCGTCACCGCGTCAGGCTCGCAGGTCGTCGCGCTCGAGACGATGACATACGTAGGGAATCCCGTCGTGCACGACGCTCACGCGCCGCATCCCGAGCTTGCGTGCGACGTTCAGCGAGCCCGTGTTCGCCTCGGCGATATCGGCGATCACGCGCGGCAGCCGCACGGTGTCGAACGCATGACGCACGACGGCCGCGGCGGCCTCGCACGCGATGCCGCGCCCCCACGCCGCGCGCACGAGCCGCCAGCCAATCTCGACGTCGCGCGCGCCGCCCGCATAGTCGGGAATCAGCAGGATCCAGCCGATGAACGTGTCCGGCGCGGCCTTCTCGAAGATCGACCAGTAGCCGAGGCCCGGCGGATAGTCGCGCGTGATCCGGTGCGTGACGAAGCGGCGATGTTCGTCCGGGTCGTGCCACGGGCCCGCGATGTAGCGCGTGACCTCCGGATCGCGATCCATCTCGATGCTCGCGTCGAGATCGGCCAGCACGCGCGGGCGCAGCCACAACCGCTCGGTCTCCAGGACGGGCAATGCGGCTACGGAAGGTTCGGTCATCGGGACTCCTGATTCGGGGGCGATGCGCATCGTGCGCATCACGCATTACATAACTGCTACAAAAAGCCTTCCGGAATGATACAGACGCCTGACGCTCGTCTCGCACCCCGTTGTTTCCGCTTTCTCAACAGATCATTTCGTAGGGATTATTCCCGATTCACGGTTATCGCGCCCCACATCGGACGGCGTCGCGGCCTACACTCGATCCATGCTCCCGCGCCGCGCGCCAGCCGGGCCGGCATCCGCCTTCAGATCGTGAGCGCAAGCCAACGAGGAGACCTCGGACATGAGCTGGACCCGCGAACAACGCAACGTCACGATCGCCGCCTACCTCGGGTGGACGCTCGACGCGTTCGACTTTTTCCTGATGGTCTTCGTGCTGAAGGACATCGCCGCCGAATTCGCGTCGACGATCCCCGCCGTCGCGTTCGCGCTCACGCTGACGCTCGCGATGCGCCCGATCGGTGCGCTGATCTTCGGCCGGCTCGCCGATCGCTTCGGCCGTCGCCCGACGCTGATGGTCAACATCGCGTGCTATTCGCTGTTCGAACTCGCGTCGGGCTTCGCGCCGAGCCTGACCGCGTTGCTGGTGCTGCGCGCGCTGTTCGGCATCGCGATGGGCGGCGAATGGGGCGTCGGCTCCGCGCTGACGATGGAAACCGTGCCGACCCATGCGCGCGGCTTTGTGTCGGGCTTGCTGCAGGCCGGTTATCCGAGCGGCTATCTGCTCGCGTCCGTCGTGTTCGGCCTGCTCTACCAATACATCGGCTGGCGCGGGATGTTCATGGTCGGCGTGCTGCCCGCGCTGCTCGTGCTGTACGTGCGCGCGCACGTGCCCGAGTCGCCGGCCTGGAAGCAGATGGAAAAGCGTTCGCGGCCGAGCCTCGGCGCCACGCTGCGGCAGAACTGGAAGCTCACGATCTATGCGATCGTGCTGATGACCGCGTTCAACTTCTTCTCGCACGGCACGCAGGATCTCTACCCGACCTTCCTGCGCGAACAGCATCACTTCGATCCGCACACCGTGTCGTGGATCACGATCGTGCTGAACCTCGGTGCGATCGTCGGCGGCCTGTCGTTCGGCGCGATCTCGGAGCGGATCGGCCGCCGGCGCGCGATCTTCATCGCGGCGCTGATCGCGCTGCCGGTGCTGCCGCTGTGGGCGTTCTCGAGCGGCCCGGTCGCGCTCGCGGCCGGCGCGTTCCTGATGCAGATCTCGGTGCAGGGTGCGTGGGGCGTGATCCCGGTCCACCTGAACGAGATCTCGCCCGACGAGATCCGCGCGACCTTCCCCGGCGTCGTCTACCAGCTCGGCAACCTGCTGGCGTCGGGTAACGCGACGATGCAGGCGTCGCTCGCGGTTTCGCAGGGCAACAACTACAGTTTTGCCCTCGCGCTGGTCGCCGGCATCGTCGCCGTCGTGATCGCCGTGCTGATCGTGTTCAGCCGCGAACGGCGCGGCATCGACATGACGCAATCGGTCAATACGCGTACCACCGTCGGCTGAACCCGCGCGTTGCCGCATTGCACCATCGCGCGTGCCCCGTCCAGCCGGGCCGCACGCGAGGTATGCCGCACCTGCACATCGAACTAGAGGAATTTATCCAGATTCCCTGCTTGCCCGCGCCGCCTGCGTTTTTTTATCTTAATAAAAACGGCTGTTTGAATTACATAATCAAATCACCTGTTCGCGGCCGCGCGACCGGCATTGGGAGGCGGGACATGGCAGTAAGTCAGGAGGGGCGATCGTCCGCGGGACGGCCGTCCGGGACGCGGGCACCCGGCAATCGGCAGGCCGGCGGAACGAAGGCGCGCATTCTCGATGCGGCCGAGGACCTGTTCATCGAGCATGGCTTCGAAGCGATGTCGATGCGGCAGATCACGTCGCGCGCGGCGGTGAACCTCGCCGCGGTGAACTACCACTTCGGCAGCAAGGAAGCGTTGATCCACGCGATGCTGTCGCGTCGGCTCGATCAGCTCAACCAGGAGCGCCTCGGCATCCTCGACCGCTTCGATGCGCAGCTCGGTGCGCACATCACCTGCGAACACGTGCTCGGCGCGATGTTCATTCCCGCGCTGAAGGCGTCGCGCAACCCCGATCGCGGCGGCCCCGCGTTTCTTCGCTTGATCGGCCGCGCGTACACCGACCCGTCGCCGTTCGTGCGCAACTTCCTGACCGCGCACTACGCGAGCGTCGCGGGCCGCTTCTTCGATGCGTTCCAGCGCGCGCTGCCGCATCTGCCGCGCACGGAGCTCGGCTGGCGGCTGCACTTCGCGATCGGCGCGCTGTCCGGTGCGCTCGCCGGCGCCGAAACCGAAAGCCTGATCGACGAATTCTCGCAACGCCGCACGATGAACGACGTGCAGATGATCGCGCGGCTGTCCTCGCTGATCGTCGCCGCGCTGAAGGCGCCGATGCCCGACAGCACGCAGTTGTCGATCTTCGCGGCCGTGCTCGACGACGCGGGCGCGAGCGAAGCCTTCGGGCTGTCGCCGGGTACGGCCGCGGCCGATACGGCGACCGCACATTCGGCGAGCTGATTGCGTCACGCCGCGCAGGCGGCGATTCACGGTTTGGGCGGCCCGGGCCGGCGTTGATGCGCCGGCCTGGGCCGTACGAATGTCATGCGGCGGGAGCCAAGGCTGGCCGGCTTTCGTCGACGAAAAGCATGGGGTGAGAGTACGTGCCGAAGCGCCGACTCTCGTCGACCGCGAAGCATGGGGTGAGAACAAGCGCTGAAGCGCCGACCCTCATCGACCGCAAAGCATGGGACGAGAGTAAGGCGCTAAAGCGCCAACTCTCGTCGACATTGGAGACACATCATGTCCTCATCCGCAGCAACCGCAACGGCCCAGCTCCCGCCGAACAGCGACGGCGTCTGGTACGCGTCGTATCCGCCCGGCGTGCCGCACGAGATCGACGTCACGCAATACGCGTCGCTCGTGCAGTTCTTCGACGAATGCACGACGCGCTTCGCCGAGCGGGTCGCCTACGTGAGCGCAGGCGCATCGATGACCTACCGCGCGCTCGCGCAGAAAGTCGAAGCGTTCGCGTCCTATCTGCAAAGCGCCGGCGTGAAGCCGGGCGACCGCGTCGCGATCATGCTGCCGAACACGTTCCAGTACCCGGTCGCCCTGTTCGGCACGCTGAAGGCCGGCGCGATCGTCGTCAACGTCAATCCGCTCTATACCGCCCGCGAACTCGCGCACCAGCTGAAGGACAGCGGCGCGCAGACGATCGTCGTGTTCGAGAACTTCGCGCGCACGCTGCAGGAAGCGCTGCCGGAAACGCAAGTGAAGAACATCGTCGTCACCGCGCTCGGCGACCTGCTCGCCGACGGTTTCAATGCGAAGGGGCGCCTGATCAACTTCGTGCTCAAGCACGTGAAGAAGCTGGTGCCTGACTACAGCCTGCCGCAGGCGATCCGGCTGCGCTCCGCCCTCGCGCTCGGCGCGCGCGGCAAACCGCAGCCGGTGCAGACGACGCGCGACGATCTCGCGTTCCTGCAATACACCGGCGGCACGACCGGCGTCGCGAAAGGCGCGATGCTCACGCACGGCAACCTGATCGCGAACCTGCTGCAGGCCAAGGCGTGGATCGCCGATCAGGTGTCGGGCGACGTCGAGACCGTGCTGACGCCGCTGCCGCTCTATCACATCTATTCGCTGACGGTGAACGCGTTCATCTTCATGGGGCTCGGCGGGCGCAACATCCTGATCGCGAACCCGCGCGACATGACGATGGTGATGAAGATCATCCGCAACGAAACGTTTACCGGGATCACCGGCATCAACACGCTGTACAACGCGTTCCTCGACAACGAGGAATTCCGCAAGCGCGACTTCTCGCAGCTCAAGCTCGCGATGGCGGGCGGGATGGCGATGCAGCGCGCGGTCGCGGAGCGCTTCCAGCAGGTCACGGGCCGGCCTGTCGTCGAAGGCTACGGGCTCACCGAATGCTCGCCGATCGTCACGATGAATCCGGTGAACCTGAACGACATGGCCGAATTCAGCGGCTCCATCGGCCTGCCCGCTCCGTCGACGCTCGTGCGCTTTCGCCGCGAGGACGGCACCTGGGCCGCCGTCGGCGAGCCGGGCGAGCTGTGCGTGCACGGGCCGCAGGTGATGCGCGGCTACTGGCAGCGGCCCGACGAGACCGCGAAGGTGATCGACGCCGACGGCTGGCTCGCCACCGGCGACATCGGCGTGATGGACGAGCGCGGCTTCATCCGCCTCATCGACCGCAAGAAGGACATGATCCTCGTGTCGGGCTTCAACGTGTATCCGAACGAGATCGAGGAAGTGCTGGTGATGCATCCGGGCATCAGCGAAGCCGCTGCTATCGGTATCCCGGACGAAGTCCAGGGCGAACGGATCAAGGTCTTCGTCGTGCGCCGCGACCCGGCGCTGACGGTCGACGACGTGCTCGCGCACTGCCGCAAGAACCTGACCGGCTACAAGATGCCGAAGTTCGTCGAATTCCGCGACGCGCTGCCGCAGACCAACGTCGGCAAGATCCTGCGCCGCGCGCTGCGCGACGAGGAACTCGCCAGGATCAAGGCCGCGAAGCAAGGCTGAACGACGCATCGCTCCGGGAGACACTGTCGATGAACGAAGGAAACAAACGCCGCGCGACGCATGCCGCCGCTGCAGTCGCCTGCATGCTGTTGCTCGCGCAGCCGGGCCTGCATGCGCAGGAAACGGCCGATGCCGCGAGCGCGACGCAGGCGGCCGCCCTGCCGGCGGAGCTGGCGAAGGTCACGCACGAGCCGCTCGCGCAGCAGGCGCGCTGGCTGCGCACGGCCGCCCAGCGCGGCACGCTCGCGCAACTCGACGATGCGACGCTGACGACGCTGTTCAAGGCGCTCGATCCGCTCGCCGTGCCGCTCTATATCCGCAATGGTCCCAACGGTTATCCGTCGTACCAGTTCACGATGGTGCGGCAGGAACGCATCAGCGGGAAATGGTCCGACACGCCCGATCGCATGCTCGTGAAGACCACCCGCGAGCCGCTGCGCGTGTATGCGAAATGGCTGCCGGGCGGCGCGCATGCGGGACAGGAGACGATCTACGACACGACCCAGCGCAAGGACGAGATGTACGGCCATCTCG
Organism: Burkholderia sp. Tr-862; assembly: GCF_011753085.1. Classification (NCBI taxonomy): domain Bacteria; kingdom Pseudomonadati; phylum Pseudomonadota; class Betaproteobacteria; order Burkholderiales; family Burkholderiaceae; genus Burkholderia; species Burkholderia sp. Tr-862. The sequence continues at coordinate 78,119 of NZ_VWWG01000003.1, read as the reverse complement.
GCGGCCTGCTCGGCAAGATTCCGTTGTGGACGGCGCTCGACGGCGCGCTCGCACGCGCGCAGTCGAATCACCAGGTGAAGGATCTCGGCACCGAGTTCATCACGAACCTGTACCTGACCGAAGGGAAGAAATACCAGGAAGCCGGCGTGCAGCGGCCGACGCAGGTGGAAGCGAAGACGATCGGCGGTGTGCGCGTCGTCGCACTCACCTACGAGACGCCGACCGGCCGGCCGCAGTTTTACGCGAAGAAGGAAACGCTCGGGCTCGACCTGCACGCGCCCTACTTCCGGACCGTCGAATCCTATGACAACGACGGCAAGATCTTCGAGCGGATCATCATCGAGAAGATCGCGCCGGCAACGCTCGACGAATCCGCGTTCGACCCGAAAAACCCGGACTACGCGTTCTGAGCGTCGACGGCGCGCCGCATGTCGCGCTCAGTCGTCGTCATCGTCGTGGTGGTGCTTGTGCCAATGCTTGTAATAGTGCCTGCGCCATTTCCGGTAACGGTCGTCATCCTCGTCGCCGTAGTAGCCGTATCCGTAACCCGGATACGCGACCACCGCCGGCTGCGGCGCCACATAGACCGGTGCCGGCTCGACATAGACCGGTGCGACCGGCACGCCAATGCCCACCGACAGGTCGACGTGCGCCATTGCACTGGCGGAAGCGAGCAACGCCACACTCCCGATCGATACCGCCAATCCCCTCTTGTTCATGTTTCCCTTCCTGATCCGCCGGCCTGCCCGGCACGCGCGATGAAGATAATCCGGCTGCGCCCGGCCAGGTGCTACGCCGTTGCGAGAGTCGTAACGCGACGTAACGAAACGGCGCTAGCCATTTGGCCGAATCGCGAAAACGCGCTGGAACGTCTATAGTGGGTTACGGTTCGACACAATCACGACCGCGCGCTGGTGGAACGAACAGGGTAAAATCCCGCCAAACACTTGGTGGGCGACCACGCCATCCACACGCACAACATATTCTCTGACGCAGGCTCCTGCCGCACCTCAATGGCCAATCCCGCAGAATCCCATCCGCAAAACGACTTCATCAATTCGGCGCGCAAGGAACGTAAGCGTGTTGAAATCTATCTCGTCAACGGCATTCGTCTGACGGGGTGTATCGAGTCGTTCGACCAGTACCTGGTGATGCTGCGCACCCCCGTGGGTCTGCAAGGCATCTACAAGCGTGCGATTTCCACGATCCAGCTCGATACGGGCGGCTCGCGCCCAGGTGGCGGCGGCCCCCGCGGCCCGCGTACCGGCGGTCGGCCGGGCGGCCGCGAAGGCGGCGGTCACAGCCCGTACGGCTCGCATGGCGGCTCCCGCGAATCGCGCGGCGACGGCGGCTACGGCTCGCGCGAGCCGCGTGAAGGTTACGGCTCCCGTGAACCGCGCGAAGGCTATGGCTCCCGCGAACCGCGCGAGGGTTATGGCGCGCCCCGCGAAGGTTACAGCGCCCCGCGCGAACCGCGTGAAGGCTACGGCGCGCCGCGCGATGCCGGTGACGCATCGGGTAACACGTCGCAGTCCGACACACGCGGCGGCAACGGGCCAGTGATCGTCACGCGCCGCCGGCGAATCGTGCCGGACGGCCAGTAAAACAAAAGGGCAAGCCAACCGGCTTGCCCTTTTTCCTGGTGGGTCGGCGCGGCATGTCGTCGCACCGGCCGTACCGTGATCGCTCAGTGTGCCGTCGCCGGCAAGCCTGCATTGGCCTCACGCTGCAGCGAACGCACCTGCTGCTGCAATGCGCGCAGTTGCGACTGAAGCTCCGCCTGCTGCGCCTGCAACGCCGCCGTTTCATTGCGGACGCTCTTCTGGCGATCCACGACCGCAGCCTGCTGCTCGCGTGCGATGGAGATGTCGGCCTGCAGACGCCGCGCCCGCTCCTGCGTGAGCGCGATCTGCCGGTCCGTCTGTGCCTTCTGCGATTCCAGCTTCGCCGCACGCAATTCGTTGACGGCCAGCCGTTCCGCCTGATGCGAGAAATCGCGATAGACCGCTTCCGCCCGCGTTTCGTCGTAAGTCTTGATCACGCGCCAGAACGCCTTCTGCTGGAACAGCGCGACGAAATAGGCACCGTCCTTCACGCTGAACAGCAGGCTCGCGCCGTAGCTGCCGTTATAGCTGGTGCGCATTTCCGTCAGCGAATGCGCCTGGATCTGGCGCTGCAGTTCATCAACCGTGCTCGGCCCGGTCGTCTCGCCCGCCTGCGGCTGCACCGACGTTTGCACCTGCTGATCAAGCACCGGAATCGCCGCCACCGGGGCCGACGCCTGCTGTACCGCCGGCGCTCCATTGCCTGCCAACCCCTGCGCGTACGCGCCCTGCACGCCTCCCATCATGGCGAGCAACACACACGCCCGCCCCAACCCCGTCATATGGCTCATGAATTTTTATTCCCGCCCGTGTCGTTGTAATTCAGCGCGATTTTATCTCATTAATTACTCGCTTTCGCGGGTCTCGGGCTCTTCGTCGAATATCTGATATTTACGCATCTTTTCCCACAACACCTTGCGGCTGATGCCGAGCTGCAGCGCCGTATCCTGGCGCCGCCAACCGTTTGCGTCGAGCGCCGCGATCACGCGGCTGCGCTCGTTCATGTCCCACTTGCTTCGGTCGACGAAGACTTCCGCCGCGCTTTCCGCCGGCACCGGCTGCGCCGAGTTGCGCGCATGCGCGACCAGCCGCTGCAACCGCGCCGCATCCCAGCCGCCCGTCTGCCGCACCGTCACGCCGACGCGCTCCGCGAGGTTGCGCAGTTCGCGCACGTTGCCGGGGAAATAGCTGTCCGCGACCGCGTCCGCGAGCCAGTAAGGCAGATCGGACAGCTGCGCGAGCCGCTCGTCGCCCACCACTTCCGCGACGAACGACTTGAACAGCGCGATCTTGTCGACCGCGCCCCGCTCCTCCAGCGACGGAATGCTCAGTTCGATCACCGCGAGCCGATAGTAAAGATCCGCGCGGAACAGGCCGTCCTTCACGAGCTGCGGCAGCTTCTTGTTGCTGGCCGCGACGAGACGAAAATCGACCTTGAGCGGCGTCGTCGCGCCGACCCGCAGCACGGCGCCGTCCTCGAGCACGCGCAACAGCTTGACCTGCTGGTACAACGGCAGGTCACCGACTTCGTCGAGGAACAGCGTGCCGCCCGCCGCCTGTTCGAAATACCCTTTATGCGCAACAACCGCGCCGGTGAACGAACCTTTCGCATGCCCGAAGAACAGCGATTCGAACAGGCCGTCAGGGATCGCACCGCAGTTGACCGGCACGAATTCGCCGTTGCGATAGCGCGAATGCTTTTCGTGGAGCAATTGCGCGATCCGTTCCTTGCCGACGCCGGTTTCGCCGTGCAGCAGCACATTGGTGTCGCAGTCGGCGAACGTGTCGACTTCGTGCAGCAGCGCCTGCATCGACTCCGAGTGCGCGACCAGTTCGGACGGCTGCAGCGTTTCGGCCGCGTGCGCGCGCAGCTGCGTGACGAGCTTGCCGATCATCCCGCGCAGTTCGGCGCAGGTGAAGTCGAGCGGCAGAATGTGCGAATAGTCGGGCGGATACTGCGATGCGTCGTGGTCGCGCGCCGCGCCGACCCAGACGACCGGCATGCCGATGTTGGCTTGCCAGTCGCGCAGGAACGCCGCGCCGGTTTCAATCATCGTCACGCTGATGATCGCGAGCGATGGCCGCAATGCGGCGCGCTCCGGCGAGATTTCCGCATTGTCGGCGCGGATCACTTCGACGTCGAAGCTCGCCATGCAGCGGGCAACGCGGTCGACAATGTCCGCCTTGCCTTCCCAGACGTACAGATCGAGTTCTGCGATTGCGGGCGTGTTTCTCATCGGGTGGTCTTGCTTCTCTAATTACTGACAGTTTGCGCAGCGCCGCAGGTCAGCGACATCTGATGTACCGTGGCGGCACCGAGCTGGACGCCAAGCAGATCCAGCAGCGGATTGATGATACCGTCCAGCGCGCTCAACAGCGGGCTCAAAACGCCGGTCAGGAGCCCCAGCAGTTTCGGAATGAAATCCGCTGTGATCGGGACGGTGATGGTTCCGGACAGCAGCTCCGCTTTCGGCGTGATCGTGGCCGAGCTCAGACCGGCCAATGCATTGCTCACGGCCGAACCCAGCGCATTCGTGTTGGTGGTCCAGTAGTAGGACGGATCGCTTCCGCCCCGTCCGTAAAACGTATTGGTCGCCGTGTTGCCGGCCAGATTCACCGACACGTTGGAAACGGTCGCGGAAACCTCGACCGCGCCAGCCAGCACACGCACGTCGAGCACCTTGGCAGGCGTCGAGCAGCTGTAGGTCGCCGGCAGGTTGAGCAGGTTGCCGCTGAGCGGCGGCTGGCCGATACATAGATTCGCGACGCTCGGTTGCGCGCTGATCGTGGCCGAATTCGGCGAGGTCAGGCAATTGGTCGACAACAGCGTTGCGCTGCCCGCGCCGAGCTGCACGTAAAGCGGCAGATACACGTTCGCGGACGCCACGACCGGCAGCGGATTCACACCGAGGTTGACGAGGAGATAGAGGCCGATCTGCGCATTCGTCGCGACCGTGCGCCACGCGCCGGTCGCGTCCTTCCCGCCTTCGCCCACCGCGATGGTCGGCGGGCTGATGATCTGCACCTGCAACTGCGCGATCGATACGGAAGTGCCGTTCGGCAGCGCAAGCGGCACATTCGCGCCGATTACGACGCCCGGCTTGCCGCTCTGTGAGATCTGCGCCATCGCCATCACGAGATCGAGCACGTTCACGGTCGCGTCGGCCGCCGCCTGCGCATTCGCGAGGCCGAGCGTGAGCAGCGACGTGGCACCCTGTCCGGTCAGGCGCGCGACGTTGATGCTGGTATTGCTGACCAGGCTCAGGTTGAGGATGTTGTTCAGTGCGCCGGTCGCACTCGACTGCAGAGCGGTGCCGAGGGTGGTGGTCTTCCCGACTGCCGCCACCGTCGCCTTGAGCAGCGTGCCGACCGATGCCTGCGCATTGACCAGCCCGCCCATCGTCCCGTTGCCGACCGACAGCGACTGCAGCGCGACGGCGATATCGCCCAGCTTGACGTTCGCGCAGGCAAGCCCCTGATAGGACGCAAGATTGAGCGTCAGCGGCGTACCGCCCTGGCCTTGCAGCAGCGCGCCCAGCAGCGCATTCACCAGACCGGGATTGCCGGTCGGCACACCCGAGCAGCCGACTCCACCGACGGCTGCCAGCGTCGCGCCGATCGAGAACGTGTCGATGTTGGTCGCCTTCGCGGTCGACGTGGCGATCACGGTGCGCGTCGGTCCGAAGAAGAAATACGGCATCGACTTGGAAATCGTGACCCGAACCGCATTCAGCTGGGTGAGCTTGGGAACCGACGTCTTCGACGAATAGAAACTGCTCGACGTCCCGGTGGCCGTCGGTGCCCAATAACCGCAATCGGCCGACAGGGTCGTGGTGCCGCCGACGGAAAAGCCGTTCGTCGACGCGTTTTTCGTGGCCACGCTCGTCACGTTCGCACACGCATCGTCCAGCCGCTGGACCGCGGCCAGCGCCGCGAGATCGGCGACGCGCTGCATGTCGCGGCGGGCCAGGAACACGTTGCCGATGTCGACCGAACCGAGAATGACCATCGCCAGCAGTATCCATACGGACGCCATGACGACGACCGCGCCGCGCTGTCGCCGCGGCGCGGCGCGCCCCCGTCCGGACACTCGATTCGATGAATGGCGAGCCGCGATCATTACCGTCTCGCTCAATACGTTTGCATGGAATGCTGCCCGCCGGACCCGCCGCTGCCGTTCTCGTTGACCGGCGACCCCATCGACTCCGGAATCTTGTGCTTGAACGAATCGAGATAGCGCTGGTAGCTGAGCGACGCGGTATCACCCAACATCGGCAACGCCGGTCCGGCCGCACGGTTGTCCCGCTGCAGCGCGAGCAGCGCGTCGGTCGAATGGCCGACTTCCGCCGCCGACGGCATCGATTCCGCGCAATGTGCCGCAGTCGCGGCCCCCAACAATGCAACCAGTGTGATGCCGCGATGCAGCCCTGCAAGGCGGCGATTGAAATGTTTGTCGTTCGTCATGTCACTTCCCCCCGAATGCTTTGTCATTGTGCGAACCGTTGCAGCAGCGGCGCGGTGGGATCGAATCCCTGAATGTTTGCGACTGGCGACGGCCGCCGTGAGACATCGGCGCCCGACACGTCGACCACGCTGCCCGAGCCGACCGGCGTCACCGTCGCGACCGAGGTCGGTGGCGGTGACCCGCGGCGCCACGCACGCGCTGCCGCCGTGATTTTCGTCGCGTCGCCGCGGATGTCGTTGCGCACGTCGGCCGACAGCTTCTGCTGTGCCATGAGCCGCTGCGCGTCGTGCGTACGGCCGGACGCGAGCAGGTACAGCACCAGGTTGCTGATGATCTTTGGATTGTTCTGGTCGAGTTCAGCCGCCTTCATCAGCGGGATGCGCGCACCGTCGATATCGCCGCCGCGCAATTTTGCGTAGGCGAGATCCGACAGCGTCGCGGCATCGGTCGGTGCCAGCACCGTCGCCTGCGACAATGCCTGCGCGGCGCGCGGGAAATCGCCCGCCGCACCGGCGATCAGCCCCAGCCCGCGATACCCGCGCGACGCCAGCGGCGTGTTGAGCAGTTGCGTATAGACAGCCGCGCTCGCAGCCGGCTGGTCGGTCATGCGCAACGCATCGGCGCGCAGAAGGATGGTCTGCGGTGACGCACCGTACTGCTTCTCGTATGCATCGATATGCGCGAGCGACGCGTAATACAGTCCTTGCGACTGCATCCGCTCGATCAGGCCCAGATACATGCCGGGCGTATCGGGTGCTGCCTGTTTCTGCGCCGCGGCGTCCATCAATGCCGCACGCTCGGCCTGCGGACCGACGCCGTACCCGCTTTCCTTGAACGCCGAGCACGCGCAGAGCAGGCTCGCCATCGCCACCATGCCGGCCACTTTCGCGACTTCATCGATGCGTTTCATTTTCCGTCCTTTCCCTTCCCTGCGTCAGCGCTGCGCCTGACTTAGCGCACGCAACACCGAGATCATCCCCGGCCCGGCCGTCACGATCAGCAGCGCCGGCAGAAGCGTCACGATCATCACGCCCGTCATCTTCACCGTCAACCGACCGATGCGCTCGCGCAGCATCGCACGACGGGCCTCGCGCAAGCGTTCGCCGAACTGCTTGAGCGGCTCCTGGACCGCGCCGCCGTGCTTGTCGACCTGTATCAGCAATCGCACGATGGCGCGCAGATCCTCGTTTTCAAAGCCTGAAGACAACCGCTGCAACGACTGCTCGCGTGTTCGCCCCGCCGCGAACTGCCGTTGGGCAATTTCCATTTCCGACGACAGCACGGGCATCATGCCCTTGAAGTCGTTCGTGACGACCTGAATACTCTGATCGAGCGACAAGCCAACCCCTTGAAGCAGACGCAGCATGTCGACCAGCAGCGGCAACTCGTCGATCACCGCTTGTCGACGCTTCGCGGCACGGCGCCTCAGGTAGAGCTTCGGCACCATGAATCCGACGATGAACGAAATACCCACGCCTAGCCACCACTGCGTGCCACTCACATGCGGCCCGACCACGCCGATGTATGCGAGCGGAATGACGATCGAGCAGGCGATCCGCGCACTCAGGAACAAGCCGCGCGTGCGCGTATCGACAAAACCGCATTGCTCGAGCAGCAGCCGATCCTCTTCGGCCACGACCAGCCGACCGATACCGGTATCCAGCCATCGCATCCCGAACACGGACAGACGCGCCTGCATTTGCGCGAATCGCGACGGCTGACCGGGTGCCTGCCGGGCGTCCGGCTCCTTCCGCAACGATTCATCCGCATCCTGGGCTGCCCGCCCGCTGGCGGCCGCCAGCGCTGCAAGCCGCCGCTCGAGTGCGTCGGTCAGTGTCCGGCCGCTGCGCGATTGCGCATGCGCGCTGCGGATCGCGAGCAACGCCAGCAACAGGATGCCCAGCGCGCCAAGCACCAGTGCGAGCGAACCAAGTTGATTGGCTGTCATGCCGTCACCTGAGTTTGGCCATGTGATAAAGCCAGATCCCGCCCGCTGCCTGCAGCATGAAAGCGAGGACCAGCAACTGGCGACCGGTGTAATCGCTCCACATCGACTGGAGATAGAGCGGATTGGTCGCGATGACGAAGCTGCCGATCGCGATCGGCAGCATGACGAGCACCCATGCAGACAAACGCGTTTCCGACGACATCGCCTCCAGTTCCCGCTCGGCCTGTTCGAGGTCGCGCATGAACGTCGACATCCGGTCGAGCATGATGTCCGCGCGCCCGCCGTACCGCACCGACAGCCGCAGCACCGACCCGACCAGTTCGAACTCCTTCGTGTGGTACACGCTCGCGATATGCATCATCGCGCGGTCGATCTCGACGCCCGTCCGCAGCATCCTCGACACACGGTCCAGGCATCCGCGCAACGGTGCCTCGGTGGTCTGCAGCGCGGCCTGGAACGCGGCCGGCACGCTGTTGCCCAGCGTCACCAGCCGCACGATGCCGTCCAGAAACGACGGCAACTGACGAACGATCATCTGGCGCCGCCGATGGATACGCGACACCAGCCAGAACACGAGCAGCGCGGCCCCGCAGACGAGCGCGGCGATGCCGCCGAGCCAGCCGCCCCGGTCGCCGGCGGCAAACGCGGCCCCGGTCAGCGCCAACAGCGCAAGCAGCGCCTTGCCGCGCGCGTCCTCGATTCCCGCGCGGCTTGCCACGTTGGCGAAATACTCGGTCGCGACTGCGCGCCAGCGTCCCCATTGCGAAGCTGGCACACCGGATGATGCGCGTGCCGCGGCGGGCGCTGCCGCCACGGCAGACGCCGGCCGGGCTTGCCGCTGCGGCACACCGCCCGCTCGCGCGCCGGGTTCGATCCGGCTGTCGATGAAGCGCTGCACGTCAGCGCGATCGCGCTTCATCTCGCCGTGCCGCCACAGCATCAGCGCGGCGGCCACGAGCAGAAGCGCCATTGCCAGCACGCTATACATTGAAACCCCCGCCGCCGCGGCCAAACCCGCCGCCGAACCCGCCACCGCCGCCACTACCGCCAAAGCCGCCCTGCAGCGTCTGACGGAAGCGGGCGAGCTTCGGCGAGTGCGGATGAATGCCGAGCGATTCCCAGTTGTCGACTTCTTCGCCTTCGGGCGTCACACGTGCCTCGTAGCGATACAGTTCCTGCGTCGCGATGATGTTGTCCGACAGGCCGGTTACCTCGGTAATCGACAGGATCCGGCGCCGTCCGTTAGACAGACGGCCAATCTGCACGATGAAGTCGATCGCGTTCGCGATTTGCCGGCGCAGGCTCGACTCGGTGCCCTGAAACCCGGCGAAGCCGGCCAGCATCTCGAGACGATAGAGGCACTCGCGCGGCGAACTCGCATGCACGGTCCCCATCGAGCCGTCGTGGCCCGTGTTCATTGCCTGCAGCATCTCGAGCACCTCGCCGCCGCGCACTTCGCCCACGATGATCCGGTCCGGGCGCATCCGCAACGTATTGCGCAGCAAATCGCGAATCGACACGACACCGGTCCCGTCGAAGCCGCCGGGCCGGCTTTCGAGGCGCACGACATGCGGGTGATTGAGCGACAGTTCGGCCGTATCCTCAATCGTCACGACGCGCTCCGGCTCGGGAATGTGGAACGCGAGCGCATTGAGCAGCGAAGTCTTGCCTGAGCTCGTGCCACCCGACACGAGGATGTTGCAGCGTGCCTCGACCGCCGCCTCGAGCAGCGCGCCGATCTCCGCATTGAACGTGCCGTTGCCGAGCAGATCGGCCGGCTTGAGCGGATCCTTGCGGAATTTCCGGATCGACACGACCGGCCCGTCGATCGACAGCGGCTCGATCACCACGTTGACACGCCCGCCGTCCGGCAGGCGCGCATCGACCATCGGATTCGATTCGTCCAGGCGCCGGCCGATCGGCGCAAGGATGCGTCGCACGATACGCAGCAGGTGCGCGTTGTCGGTAAAGCGAATCGGCAGCTTGACCAGGATCCCGTGGCGCGACACGTAGATGTCGTTGTAGCCGTTGATCAGGATGTCCTCGACATGCGGATCGGCGAGCAAGTCCTCGATCGGCCCGAACCCGGCAAGCTCCTTGGTCAGCGCCTCGGCAATCGCCCTGACCTCGTTCTCGTTGAGCGGGATGCGTCGCAAACGCACGAAGCTGTCGATTTCCAGGTCGACGAACTGATTGATCGCCTGGCGCGACCAGCGACCGAATTCGGCCCCCAGTTCCTCAATGCGCGTCAGCAAGTGTTCGTGCGCGGCGTTCTTGATGTCATGGAACTGCTGCGACTGGGAGAACGGCGCGGCGCCGTCGGCAAATTGAATGTCGTGTGCCATCGCTTACGAACGCTTGGACGAAGGTTGAATGAAACGCTTGAGCACGGACAGGCCCGAAGCGGCGCTCTTTGCTGGCGCCACCGTGCCTGCCAGTCGCTCAGCGAGCGGCTCGAGCGCACGCACATACGGATCGCGCTCGGCCATGTCGACGATGAGTCGCCCCTGGTTGGCCGCCTGCCCGATCGACACGCGCCGCGCAGGCAGCGTCGTCAGCAACGCGATGCCGAGCCGGTCTGCGATCTGGGCCGGCGTCAGGCTCAGTGCCGCGTCGTACTGGTTGACAACGAGACGCATCTTGCCGAGGTCCATCCCTGCATCGCGCAGCCCCTCGAGCAGATCGACCGCGGAGACGATCGACGCGACGCCCTGATCGCAGACCAGCCACGCCTCGTCGGCAACCGCCGCGATCTGCGCGACGAACTCCAGGTTTGTAAAGCCGCCCAGATCGACAATCTGTTGATCGAAGAATGCGCGCAGCCGGTTCAGCAGGCCGACGCAGGCCGCATACGACACGTCGCGCAAATCGGCGAGGTTCGGCGGCAGCGTCGTCAACGCGACGCCGCTCGCGTGTCGTGCGAGGGCCGTGTTGACGAACGTTCGGTCGATGCGGCGCAGGTTGCGCACGGCCTCGACAAAATGGAATTCGCAACGCGTGTTGAGAAAGAGTGCGCTATCGCCCGCCGGCAGACCCAGGTCGACGAGCGCCGTTTGCCGGGCATGCGGCGTGGCAACACCGAAGGCAGGCGCGTCGCCGGCGACGATGCCGGCAGCCCCGCGCTTGTGCAGCCATACGGCCAGATTCGATGCGAGCGTACTCACGCCCATCCCGGCGCGCGCACCGAGCAGCGCGACCAGCTTGCCGTGGCGATTGGCCGGTTCCGCGCCGGCGTGCTCGAGCAGTCCGCGCGTGATACGCAATGCGTCTTCCGCACTGCCGGAAACGTCGATGAAATCGCGCACGCCGGCCCGGAGCGCCGCGAGCGCGCTTTCCGGCTCCGCCAGCGTACCGAGCGCGACGACCGGCAGGCTCGGGTGTGCAACACGCACCGCCGCCGCGGCAGCACTCGCTTCGGCCTGGGCACGGGAAAAATCGATGAAGACGATCGCGGGGTTGAGGCCGACGATGCGCTGGGCCAGCGGGCCGGGCTCCAGCGATACCGCTTCCACCATGCCGGCCGAGACGAGCGTATCCCGCAGCCAGCGGAGATGCTCGTCCTGGTGGGATGCGCATACAAAATAATCAGTCACGGCGGGCTCAGCCAATGAATGGGTTCTCGCGTTCATGTTGAATACCCCCGAATCCATATCGCGCGATGCCGCGCCGTGCGGTCATTTCGAAAATCCCGGCGCGGCATCCGGCGACGCGATACCGCCAAGATACGAGCGCCAGACAGGCCCGTCGCGCTGCTCGGACAACTCACCCGGCGTCGCCGGCAGCGGTGCGCCCTTCGCGATCGGCGCCACCAGATGCGGCGTCACGATGATCACCAGCTCTTTGTCGTTCTGCTGGTAATTCAACGATTTGAAGAACGCACCGATGATCGGCAGATCGCCCAGGACCGGCACCTTGCTGATGTTCGACATCGTTTCGCGGTCGATCAGGCCGCCGATCACGAAGCTCTCGCCATCACCCAGTTCGACCGTCGTATCCGCGCGCCGGGTCGTGATGGCCGGCACCGACACGCTGTTGATCGTTACGCCATGCTGAAAGTCCAGCTGGCTCGATTCGGGCGCGACCTTGAGCGCAATCCGGCGCTGGCTCAGCACGGTCGGCGTCAGCGTCAGACCGACGCCGTACTGCTTCCAGTCGATCGCTGTCGAGCCCAGTGCCTGCGGCACCGGTACCGGAATTTCGCCGCCCGCGAGAAAACTCGCGCTCTGCCCCGACAGCGCCACCAGCGTCGGCTGCGCAAGTACGCGGGCCAGGTTGTTCGCTTCGAGAATCGAAATATTGCCGAAAATGCCGCGACCGGCGGAATTCACGACCAGGTTGAACGCCGACGCGATCGGAATGCCGGCCGTCGCCGCGAAGCCCGGCGTCGCGCCGCCCGTCACGGACTGAAGGCCGCCCGGCGAAAACGCACCGAACGCGAAGCCGTTGCTCTGCTTGAAGAAGTTCAGCCCCGCCTCCTTCAGCACCGAGCGGCTGAATTCGACCACGCGCACGTCGACCTGCACGACGCTCCGGTTACCGACCGTCGACGCATCGATTACCGTGCCGTCCTTGCCGCCCATCCGCTTGCCGACAGCCACGGCCCGTTCATGCGCATCGAGCGACGCCGAGGAGCCGGACAGGACCGCGGCTCCGCCGTATGCCTTGACCTTCGGCCCCGAACCATCCAGTGCCGCCTGAGCGGCCGCATCGACGACATTGACGTTCCACACCGTCGGCTCGTCGCGGCCCCGCTCCCACAACAGCACGTTCGTCGAACCCGGTGCCTTCGCAACCAGCAGCACCGATCCGGCATGGCTCCCCTTCATGACCAGCACGTCGATGACGGCGGGATCGCCAACCGCAATCCGTTGCAGCGTGCGGCCCGCGGCGATCTGTCGTTGCGAGCCGACCGCAAGGTCAATCGACGCGTCCGTGCCGGCAGCCTCCGTCAGGACACCAAAGGTCATGGCCCAGATAGCAATCGCGTATGCAATCAGTTTGTTTGTCATTGTGTCGGGGCCGTCGCACGGCCTTCTCTCTTCCGTAGCTGCTGTCGATGATCGTACGTTGATGTCAATAGGCAACCGTTTCGGCACGCCCGCCACGAATGACTTCGATGCTGCTGCCGCTCCCCCGGGCCATGACAGGCGCGCGCGGGGCAACCGTCGCGCGGGGTGTACCGCGTGCACGTCCGCCCGACAGGTCGTCCAGCCATACGCCGCTCGCGGCCTGCGCCGACGGCGTCGCGCCCCCGCCCCCCGTACGAACCGCGACCGTCTGTGTCGCGATTTCGGTGTCGCGCGGATTGCGCAGCGCGAGCGTGAGACGACCGCTTGCCTCGGCGAGCGTGAGCGCATCGACCTGTGCCGTCGGCACGGCGAGCACCGCGGTCCGTACCGCGCCGCTCGGTCCGCTACCGCCGTCCCGATCGGAGGTCGCATCGCCAAACGACAGCACCCGGACCTTCGACAGCAGCAGACGCGCCTGCGTACCGGGAATCTCCGAAGTCGCCTGGGCGCCGCCGGATCCGTCACGCCGCAGATTCAGGAACACGTCGACGAAGTTGCCGGGCCGCAACCGGTTGCCGACCGCGTTCGATTCGTCGACCTTCACGGCGATGGCACGCTCACCAAGCGCCACCTGGTCGGCCAGTCCGGAGGTCAACCCGCCTTCGAGCACCGGGGCGGCGGCAAGAATGTCGTTCGCCGGCACGCGACCGACAAGGGCCGTCGGATCGCTGAACCCGCCGGTCGGCAACATGGGAACCTGTGCAAGCTTCAATGCATCGGCGGGAATCGGCTGGCCGGCCGGCAGCAAGCGCGCCGCCACGACGATCGGCACCGATTGCGCCGCGACAGTCGGCGTTGCCACAACCTGCGGACGAGCCGGCGCGCGACCAAGCGTCCATGCATAGATCCCGAGCAGAACTGCGATTGCGATCAGCAGCCCGGCGATGATCTTCGTCAAGTTGTTGGCCATGGTGAATGTCGGTGCCATAGATTGATGTAGTTATGTTCGAGCGTGGACACCGCTTGCATGTGACCCGCCTTGTATGCTGCCCGGCTCATAGGATGGTTGCCGGATTGATCTGGACGGTGGCCGTGCCGGTAAGCTGCTTCGGCGTAACGAGACCCAGCAACGGCAGAGACGGAACCAGCGGATGCGCCTGGTACGGATAGGTCACCGTGACTGTCACGCAATACATCGCCGGGTCGTAGCTGCAGGTTCCTGATACCGGCGTCGGGATCTGGACATGGGCCAGCCATGAAGTGAGGCCGACCGCCGTCGTCTTTGCTGCGCTCGCCCGGTCCGTCAGCGCCTGCGTGCCCGAACCGTTAGTCTCATACACATAGTTCAGTGCCGAACGCGCCCCCTCGGTCGCGGCAAGCGTGAGGCCCTGCTGAACCGCGAAAATCAGCCCGAACGTCACGATCGCGTACAGAATCAGGAAAAACAGCGGAAATACCAGCGCGAATTCGACGGCAGTCGCTCCTCGCTCCCTCGAGCGCGCGGCCGGTCGATAATGTCGTTTCATCGCCCGCTCCAGGTTACGACCAGATAGGCCAACCAAATTGCCGCGGGAACGACGAGACACGCCGCGTATGGTGTCGAGCGCCGCACGCCGAGCGCCATTGCCGGCAATCCGCGCACCCATAACGCGCCGAGCGGCGTGCGAGTGAGCAGCATCAATCCAAGGACGTGTACTCCGGCGGCAAGGCTGGCAATAACCCACAGCCAAAGCAATATCGGCAAACCGCACCACGCACCGAGAACCGCGAATACCTTGACGTCCGCCGCCCCCATGACGCGCATCGCAAAGAGCGGGAAGAAACTGACCAAACCGACCAGCATGCCGATCAATGCCTGCCCGGTTGAAATACCAAATGGATTTGCGTGTATCAGTGAACTGACGAGCGCAGCAGTGCCTCCGCAGATGACAAGCGAATTCCGAACGAGCCGAAATCGAATATCACCGGCAGCAACGAGAGCGGCCCAGGCAAAAAAAATGCTGGTGCTGAGGAGATGTGCCATATCGCGAACGACTGCGCATGCCGATGTAACGGCGAGCGAGCCGCAACCGCGACTCGCTCGCCCCCAACGAACTGCAACGGTTAGGGCAGCGAACTGGCAATCGTGGAGAACAGAGCCGCGATCTTCGTGCCGATGGTCGTCACGCTGGCAATGATCAAGGCCGCAATCAGACCCGCAATCAGCCCATACTCGATCGCGGTAACCCCGTCTTCTTCCTTGAGGAAGCGCTTGATAAGTGCTTTCATTTTTTAATTCCTCGTGCCTGTATGTACATTTTTTGGCCTTTTATACGTTGTACATCCCCCGTATATCTGGCCCTTGCCCCGCGCCGTTCGTTATCTGTGTAACGACAACCGGGTGCGCTTTCTTTATATGTCACCCCGAGGGGTAAGTATCACAATTTGATGGAAGTTAACATTCGCGATAGTGACCCTCCTCGAACGTCGTGTACCGAGCCGTACATTTCCTTACATCTGCTCCGGATTCTATATCCGATCCTATTTAAGTTCCAACCTCTTTCAAGACCGGATCGAAAAAACTTTCCGGGAGCGCAACGCATTTGTACGGCGTTTCGGTACGACTTACACATAGGATTTACGATAGGTTAGATGTGCACACCTAATCCACCAGTAAAACAACAGACCGCCCGCGGGCCCTGTACCGGCCCCACGTTACGCCGCACGCGTAACGCCAATGTTGTGACGTTACGTTACGAAACGGCCGAAACCGTTCTCATCTGACTGCTTTTAAACAGTTTCAACAATCTTTCAATTTCCCCAAATTCCTTTTCCGACAAGGAATTGCATCGTTTAAAACCAATCGTCGAGCCGACGGCTCTCGAAATGGCACGACAGTTGCAGAGTAGTCCCCGCATCACTCAACACAACATCAATTGCAATGCGAGGACGAAATGGACATTCAGGTTATCCCTCATGGCACGCTCCGGACGACTATGATCGCGGCCACCGTGGCAGCCATGCTTTCCCTCTCCGCGTGCGGCGGCTCCGGTTCCATCAGCAAGGGCCTCAGCGGGGGCTCCAGCTCCGGGGGCGCCGACTCCATCTCCACGTCCGGCGGCGGCACTTCGGGCGGCACGTCAGGTTCGACGAGCGGTGGCACCTCGGGTAGCACCAGCGGCTCGACCAGCGGCAGCACGAGCGGTTCGACGAGCGGCAGCACCAGCGGAACGACGAGTGGAACGTCCAGCGGTACGAGCGGCACCTCCGGTGTGTCGGCGAACCCGGTGGGGAGTGTCCTCGCAAAGGGCGGCAACCTCGTCACGGATCTCGGTGGAACCGTGTCGAACCTCGGCAGCACCGTCGCGAACCAGTCGCTGCCCGGCGTCGACCCGGCCACGACGCAGGCCGCAGGCGGCATCATCCAGCACGTCGGCGGTGCGGTCACGGCGCTCGGCAATGGCGTGGGCGACGGCCTCGGCCAGCTCGGTGCGGCGAAAGACCCGGTCGGTGTCACGGTCGCCAGCACGGGCGGCGTCGTCAACCAGCTCGGCGGCGCGGTCACGCAGACCGGCAACCTGGTCACGAGCCTCGGCAGCGGCCCGCTGTCGCCGCTCGCCCCTGTCACCGGCGCCGTCGGCGGCCTCGTGACGCAAGTCGGCAACGCGGTATCGAACGGTGGCACCACGCTGTCCAACGCGCTGTCGACCGGCCCGATCCAGCAGGTCACGCAGACGGTCAGCTCGGCCATCACGCCGATCACGGCGATGGTCGGCCAGACGACGCAGACGATCGGGACGGCCACCGGCCTCGGCGCCCCGGTCAACACGCTGCTCGGCACGCTCGGCAACGGCCTGAATCAGGGCGGCGCGCTGATCGCATCGACAGGCGGCAACCCCGTCACGACCGGCGTCGGCAACTCCGTCTCGTCGACCGGCAATAGCGTGAAGGCTGTCGGCGGCCTGCTCACGGGCAGCACCGGCGGCGCGACCAACCCGCTCGCACCGCTCACGGGCCTCCTCTCGACGGTCACCGGCCCGCTCGGCGGCGCAACGGGCGGCACCAGCGGCGGCCCGCTCGCTCCGATCACCGGCCTCGTCTCCACCGTCACCGGCACACTCGGCGGCGCGGCTGGCGGCACCAGCGGTGGTCCGCTCGCTCCGGTCACGGGTCTGGTCTCCACCGTCACCGGCGCACTCGGCGGCGCAGCCGGCGGCACCAGCGGCGGCCCGCTCGCTCCGGTCACCGGCCTCGTCTCCACCGTCACCGGTGCACTCGGTGGCGCAACCGGCGGCACGAGCGGCGGCCCGCTCGGCCCGGTCACGGGCCTCGTCTCCACGGTCACCGGCGCGCTCGGCAACGTAACGGCCGGTGGCAATCCAATCGCCGCTCCGGTCCCCGCGGTCACCAGCACGGCCGGCGCACCGTCACTGAGCGGCACCACGGGTGCCGTCACGAACTCGGGCTCGGGTTCGAATCTGCTCGCACCTGTCACGTCGCTGATCGGCGGCCTGCTCGGCGGCACGCACGGCAAGTAATCAGACATCCATTCATCGACAAGACAGCGAGGAGTCCATCATGTCCCAGCAACGTTCCATCACGACGGTCGCCCTGCGCCAGTGGCGCATGCCCCTCACCGCATTCGCCGCTGCGTGCCTGCTGGCCGCCTGCGGCGGCAACAGCGTCAGCACGCCGCCGACCAGCAGCAACGGCGGCGGCTCCAGCGGCACGAGCGGTACCAGCGGCACGAGCGGCACCAGCGGTACGACGAACGGCACCAAGGGCGTCGTCAGCACGGCCGGCCAGACCGCGACCGACCTCGGCAGCACGGTCGGCAACATCAGCGTGCCGGGCCTCGGCGACGGCGTGACGAAGGGCGTCGGCAGCACCATCTCGAGCACCGGCACGATCGTCGGCGCGGCTGCCGATGCGTTGAGCAACGGGCTCGGACAGACCGGCACGATCAAGGACCCCGTCGGCACAACGGTCGCCGGCCTCGGGAACGTCGTCGGCGCGACGAGCAACACCGTGTCCGGGCTGAGCTCGACGGTCAAGGCGCTCGGCACGGGGCAGCTCTCGCCGCTCGCCCCTGTGACGACGCCGGTCGGCACCGTGCTCGACACCGTCGCCAACGGTCTGACGGCCGCCGGCACGACGATCGGCTCGACGTTGTCGTCGGGTGCCGTGCAGCAAGTGACGCAACCGCTCAGTTCGGCAATCACGCCGCTGGTAATCACCGCGGGTCAGGTCACGCAACAGGTCGGCACGACGACGGGCCTCGGACAACCGGTATCGGGCCTGCTCGGCCAGGTCGGCGGCGCGATCAGCTCGGCGGGCAAGCAGGTGGCCAGCACGTCGAATCAGCCGCTCGTCGGCGATGTCGGTCAGCTCGTCACCACGGTCGGCAACACCGTGACCAACGCAGGCGGCCTCGTGAACCCGAACGGCCCGAACGGCGCGGCGCCGATCCCCGGCCTGATCACGAGCCTCGTCGGCGGCTCGACCACGACCGTCCAGAACGGCTCGTCGTCGGGTTCCAGCTCGACGAACCCGCTCGGCGGCCTGCTGTCCGGCCTCGGCTCGACGCCGCTCGGTTCGCTCACGGGCGCGGTCGGCGGCGCGACGGGTGGCGCAGGCGGGGCAAACCCGCTCGCGCCCGTCACCGGTTTGCTGAATACTGTCACCGGAGCAGTGGGCGGTGCGGCGGGATCCGGGGCTTCGTCGAATCCGCTCGCGCCGGTCACGTCGCTCGTCGGCGGCGTGTCGGGGACAGCATCGTCGGGCAACTCGACGGGCCTCCTGGCGCCGGTCACGGGGCTGCTGGGCACGCTGGGTAGCGTCGGCAAGTAAGGAAGACAGTCGCGCCTTTGCAGCCGGAGCAGGAGGCGCGGCCGTACAAAACACAACCGGCAATGCGGCACGCGGCGCGCGACACTCGATGTCGCGCGCCCGCATTAGAACGAAGACGAAAAGAAAGGCCTACGAGGAAGAACAATGAAATCCAGATTCGACACATGGATGATGCTGCTCGCCATCGCGGCAGCAGGCACGGCACAGGCACAGACGCGCGCAGCAGGCAACCCGCTCGATTCCCTCCCCCAGATCAATGCGCCGAAGAAAGGGCCGAACGTCACCGTGCAGGTCGCGCCGCAGGCACCGCAGTTGCAGGAGCTGCTGTCGCGGCACGTGACACCGACAACGTTCCAGGTCGAAGGCGTGAAGTCGGTGCCGTTCGACGAAATCTCGCGTCGCTTCACGCCCCTCGTCGGCAAGGACATCACGATCGGTGAGCTGATCGAAACCGCCAACGGCGTGACCAAGCTGTACCAGGATCGCGGCTATGCGCTGTCGTTCGCGTTCATTCCCGCGCAGACGTTCGAGAACGGCGTCGTGCGCGTCACGGTCGTCGAAGGCTACGTGGCGGACGTCAAGGTCACCGGCAAGCCCGGCGCGATGGAATCGAAGATCCGCGCGATCGCCGCGCACATCACGGCCGATCGCCCGCTGCGCCGCGCGACGTTCGAGCGCTACGTGAATACCTTCGGCCTCCTGCCCGGCCTCACGGTGAAGGCCAACGTGCCGCCGCCGCAAACGACCGACGGTGCGACGACGCTCGAACTCGCCGTCGACCGCAAGGCCTTCAACATCAGCACCGGCATCGATTTCAATCACCCGGGCGTCCAGGGGCTCATCACCGCAACGGAGAATGGCCTCACGTCGTTTGGCGAACAATTGAGCATTTCCGCGCTGGTGCCGCCCGGACGCGACAAGCAGACCTACGTCGCATTCAGCGGCGCGGTGCCGGTCGGCAGCAGCGGCCTGGTCACGCGCCTCGACGCCAGTACCTATCGCGGCAAGCCGACCGACAACCCGGGCCTGCCGTCGACCGTCGAGCGCACGGTCAAGAACGAGAAGCTCGGTCTTTCGGCATCCTATCCATTGCTGCTGAACAACCAGCGCAGCCTGCTCGGCACCGTGTCGGGCTATGCGTCGCACAATGAAGACCGCTACCAGAACAAGATCACCGGCAACAGTATCGACACGCGCTCGCAGGTCCGCGTGCTGCAAATGCAGCTCGACTACACGAGCGTGTCGGCCAAGCAAGTCCAGAAACTCAGCGTCAACGTCGCGAAGGGCTTCAACATTCTCGGCGCGTCGAAATCGCAGGACATCACGATCGGCTCGAACACGACGTCGGTGGACAGCCCGATTTCGCTGACGTTCGTGCGCACCGGCGCGACCTTCACGCAGACCAACGAATGGCCGTTCAAGATCGGCACATCGGTCTCGCTGACCGGCCAGTACAGCCCCGATTCGCTGCCGACGTCGGAACAGGTCTCGTTCGGTTCGACGCGCTATGCGCTCGGCTACCAGCCCGGCGAAACGTCGGGTGACTCGGGTTGGGGGATGTCGCTGGAGGTCAATCGCGGCTTCACGCCGGGCTGGACGTACATGAAGTCGATCACGCCGTACATCGCGTATGACATGGCACGCGTCTACCTGCATACGGGCACGCCGTCGCCGAACCGCTTGTCGTCGGTCGCTATCGGCGTACGGTTTACGGACAGCCGCTACTACAGTCTCGACCTGAATATCGCGAAGCCGGTCGGCGATGCGCCAGTTGAAAGCGCATCGCGCAGCCCGCGCGTGAATGCCGCGTTCTCGTATCAGCTCAACTGATCGGTCACCAAACAGCCCGCGTCTCGCGAGCTGTTTGGAATAGAGTCCCCTCTATCAAACGCAGCGCGCGGTTTCACGTATTCTGACAAAGCTCGCAACATGCCACCGCCCCATGCAGGCGGTCGTGCGGGCGAATCGAACACGACATGAAACAAGGAGGAAGACAATGATTCAACTGACCCGCCCGTTGCGCGCACTGGCCGTCGCAAGTGCACTGCTCGCTTGCGCCGCCCCCACCTACGCCCAGGCCGACAACCCCATCGGCATGTGGCAGACAATCGACGACAACACGCATCAGCCGAAGGCACTCGTGCAGATCGCCGAGGACGGTGACGGTTCGCTGTCCGGCAAGGTCGTCAAGGGTCTCGGCGCCAACGACACGCCCGATCGTCGCTGCACCGCGTGCACGGACGAGCGCAAGGATCAGCTCATCAAAGGCATGACGATCATCAAGGCGATGAAGAAGGACGGCGACCACTGGGACGGCGGCAACATTCTCGACCCGGAAAACGGCAAGATCTACAAGTGCAAGATGTCGCTGGAAGACGGCGGCCAGAAGCTCGTCGTGCGCGGCTACATCGGCGTATCGCTGCTTGGCCGATCGCAGACCTGGGTTCGCGCACAATAACTGACGCGACGCGCGTCGATACGCGCGACGCAATGAAAAATCGGCCTGCGATGTAGTCAGGCCGATTTTGTTTTGGTGCGGGCGTTAACGAAATCGAACGACTTCACGCTGCGTGCTTCAACGTATCCGACGCATAGCTGCCCGGTGCACGATACACCGGTGCCGCGGCACCCCGCACCTCCGCCGCCTTCGATTGCGGGTGCTTGCGCATCCGCGTGGACAGTTCGTTGCACAGATTCACGCCTGCGTCGCCATACAGCTCGCGCATCACCTGCATCAACGTGCCGGTCTCGTGCCAGACCTTGAAGCGGCGATGACATGTCTGGTACGAAGGGTAACGACGCGGCATCGCGGACCAGGTCGCGCCGCTATAGATGACCCATAGAACGCCGTTCAGGACGGCGCGCGTGTTGGCCAACGGTCGGCCGCGCAACTCGGTGCGGGGCTGCATTTCAGGCAGAAGCGGCACGACGCAGTGCCACTCGTGGTCGGTCAAATCGCGATACGGTGTCATGGATATCTCCAGCCTTAAGAACCATGACACAACGATATCGGCCGCCTTCAATGATGAATATAAGACAAGTCCGAAAATACCCGGGGATCGCGATAATTTGACCGGAATTGACGTTTGAAGCCTGTCATTTGTCGAAAACTACGATCACGTCAGCGAAGTATCGACAATGCGGCGCGGCGTTTCGAGGTATTCCTTCGACTGCATCTCGACGATTCGCGATACCGTGCGCGCGAACTCGTTCGCCATCGGCCCCTCGATGTACAGTTGCTCCGCAGGCACCGCCGCGGACATCAGCAGCTTGACCTTGTGGTCGTACAGTACGTCGATGAGCCAGGTGAAGCGCCGCGCCTCCGATGCCATGCGTGGCGACATCTGCGGCACTTCGGACAGCACGATCGCGTGAAAACGGCTGGCCAGCTCGAGATAGTCGTTCTGCGAACGCGGGCCGCCGCAGAGCGTCGCGAAATCGAACCAGACGACCCCGTCGGCCTTGCGCAACGCCTTCAGTTCGCGCTTCTCGATATGCAGAATCGGGCTTTCGTCCGGCACCGCGGCGAGCTTCGCGAATGCATGACGCAGTTCTCGATCGGCATCCGCGCCGAGCGGCGTGTGATACATCCGCACCTGCGCAAGCGTGCGCTGGCGATAGTCGACGCCCGCGTCGACGTTCAGCACGTCGAGCTTTTGCTTGATCAGCTCGATCGCCGGCAGCATGCGGTCGCGATGCAGGCCATCGGGATACAGGTCGTCGGGATCGTAGTTGGACGTCATCACGAACTGCACGCCGTTGTTGAACAGGCGATCGAGCAGCCGGTACAGGATCATCGCGTCCGCGATGTCCGACACGTGGAATTCGTCGAAACAGATCAGCCGGTAGCGCTTCGCGATGCGTCGCGCGAGTTCGTCGAGCGGATCCGCCTGCCCTTTCAACTCCTCGAGTTCGCGGTGCACTTCACGCATGAATTCATGGAAGTGCAGGCGCGTCTTGCGCTGCACGGGCACCACCGCGTAGAAGCTGTCCATCAGGAAGCTCTTGCCGCGGCCGACGCCGCCCCACATGTAGACACCGCGCGGCAGGTCCGGATGATTGATGAGCTTCTTGAACGCGTTCGAGCGGCGCGCCTTGTAGTCGACCCACTCGTCGAAGCAGTGCTGCAGGCGATCGACGGCCGCGCGCTGGGCGGGATCGGACTGATAGCCGCGCGTGGTCAATTCGCGCGTGTAGTATTCGGTGACGTTCATCGGGCAAACCGGAAAAAACAAAGGCGAGCGGGAAACTCCCGCCCGCCTTCGTCATGAGGCGGCTGCGCCGGCCAAAGGCCGGCCGCCGCTATACCGCACTCAGCTGTTCAGCGAGCGCTTGTCGACGGCGAGCGCCGCTTCGCGCATCACTTCCGACATCGACGGGTGCGGATGGCAGATGCGGGCGATGTCTTCCGACGCCGCCTTGAACTCCATCGCCACCACGGCTTCGGCGATCAGGTCCGACGCGTTCGCCGCGATCACGTGCACGCCGAGCAGTTCGTCGGTCTTCGCGTCCGCGATCATCTTCACGAAACCGTCCGGCGCGTTCATGCCGAGCGCGCGACCGTTGATCGAGAACGGGAACTTGCCCGACTTGATCTCGCGGCCTTCGGCCTTCAGCTGCTGCTCCGTCTTGCCGACCCATGCGATTTCCGGGTACGTGTAGATCACCCACGGAATGCAGTTGTAGTCGATATGCGGCTTCTGGCCGTCGATCACTTCCGCGACCAGCACGCCTTCGTCTTCCGCCTTGTGCGCGAGCATCGGGCCGCGCACCACGTCGCCGATCGCGTAGACGTTCGGCACGGCCGTACGGCAGTGGTCGTCCACGTCGATGAAGCCGCGCTCGTTCGCCTTCAGGCCGATGGCCTCGAGGCCGAGGTTGTCGGTGTTCGGCACGCGGCCGACCGATACGATCAGGCGGTCGGCGTCGAGCGTCTGCGCGTTGCCGTCCTTGTCCGTGTAAGCGATCGACACACCATCTGCGGTCGTCTTCACGTCACCGATCTTCACGC
This sequence comes from Burkholderia sp. Tr-862, assembly GCF_011753085.1. Lineage (NCBI taxonomy): Bacteria > Pseudomonadati > Pseudomonadota > Betaproteobacteria > Burkholderiales > Burkholderiaceae > Burkholderia > Burkholderia sp. Tr-862. The sequence continues at coordinate 54,253 of NZ_VWWG01000003.1, read as the reverse complement.
CGAGATGGATGTCGAGGCCCTGCTTCTTGAACAGCTTGGCCGCTTCCTTCGCAAGCGCTTCGTCGGCTGCGCCGAGGAACGCCGGCAGCGCTTCGAGCACCGTCACTTCGGAACCCAGGCGACGCCACACCGAGCCGAGCTCGAGGCCGATCACGCCTGCGCCGATCACGGCGAGCTTCTTCGGCACCGACTCGAACGTCAGCGCACCTTCGTTGTCCGACACGATCTTGTTGTCGACCGGGACGTTCGGCAGGTGACGCGCCTTCGAGCCCGTCGCGATGATCACGTTCTTCGCGGTGACGACTTCGGTTTCACCTTCGCCGCTCACTTCGATCTGCACGCCGGCGTCGGTCTTGCCGGTGAACTTGCCATGGCCCTTCAGCCAGGTGATCTTGTTCTTCTTGAACAGGAACTCGATCCCGCTCGTCATCTTCTCGACGATCGCATCCTTGCGGCCGAGCATCTTCGCGACGTCGATCTTCACGCCGTCGACCGTGATGCCGTGGTCGGCCAGGTGGTGCGACGTGTTCTCGAACTCTTCCGACGACGCGAGCAGCGCCTTCGACGGAATGCAGCCGACGTTCAGGCAGGTGCCGCCGAGCTTCAGCGCGCCGGCCGGGTTCTTCCACTTCTCGATACAGGCAACGGTCTTGCCGAGCTGCGCGGCGCGAATCGCGGCGATGTAGCCACCGGGGCCGGCGCCGATCACGACGACGTCAAATTCCTTGGACATGACAATCCTTTCTACTTGTACGTCCGCACGCTCGCGCGGTGGCGCGAGCGTGCGGAGCGGGTCATTGCAGTGAGACTCGGCTTACAGATCGAGCAGCAGGCGTGCGGGATCTTCCAGCGCATCCTTCATCGCGACGAGCGACAGCACGGCTTCGCGGCCGTCGATGATCCGGTGGTCGTACGACAGCGCCAGGTAGTTGATCGGACGGATCACGATCTGGCCGTTTTCGACAACCGGGCGCTCCTTCGTCGCGTGCACGCCGAGGATGGCCGACTGCGGCGGGTTGATGATCGGGGTCGACAGCATCGAGCCGAACACGCCGCCGTTCGAGATCGAGAACGTACCGCCCGTCATTTCCTCGATCGACAGCTTGCCGTCCTTCGCCTTCTGACCGAATTCGGCAATCTTCTTCTCGATCTCGGCGAGGCTCAGTTGATCCGCATTGCGCAGGATCGGCACGACCAGGCCGCGCGGCGAACCGACCGCGATACCGATGTCGAAGTAGCCGTGATAGACGATGTCGTTACCGTCGATCGACGCGTTCACCAGCGGGAACTTCTTCAGCGCGTGCACGGCCGCCTTCACGAAGAACGACATGAAGCCGAGCTTCACGCCGTGTTCCTTCTCGAACTTGTCCTTGTACTTGTTACGCAGTTCCATGACCGGAGCCATGTTCACTTCGTTGAACGTCGTCAGGATCGCGTTGGTCTGCTGCGACTCGAGCAGACGCTCGGCGATACGCGCACGCAGGCGCGACATCGGCACGCGTTGTTCCGGACGGTCGTTCAGCCACGTCGCTGCCGACGCCGGCACCTTCACTTCCGGCAGCGCCGGCTTGGCAGCGGCGGTCTTCGCCGGTGCGGCGGCCGGCGCGGCCTTCGGTGCGCTGCCTGCTGCGAGCGCGTCGCCCTTCGTGACGCGGCCGTCGCGGCCCGAACCTGCGACGTCGCCTGCCGACAGGCCCTTCTCGGCCAGCAGCTTCGACGCGGCCGGCGATGCGGCAGCCGAGCTCGATGCGACAGCGGCAGCCGGCTGGGCTGCCGGTGCGGCTGCAGCAGTTGCTGCTGCCGGCTTCACTTCGGCGGCGCCTGCCGCGGCTTCGGCAGCACCTGCCTTCGCTTCGGTGTCGATCGTCGCGATGATCTGGTCGGCAACGACCGTGTCACCGTCGTTCTGCAGCACTTGCGCGAGCACGCCCGCGGCCGGTGCCGGCACTTCGAGCACGACCTTGTCGGTCTCGAGTTCGATCAGGATTTCGTCTTGCGCGACTGCTTCGCCCGGCTTCTTCTTCCACTGCAGCATGGTGGCTTCCGACACCGACTCCGAAAGCTGGGGGACTTTGACTTCTACGATAGCCATGTGATTTTCCTGGATGCTTAATCTGGGTAATGACGAGGTTCGTGCGATTCCTTCGGCCGGAGCGGCGCGCGACGCGCCCGGCGGGCCAAAAGAGACGGGAAAGCGCCGCGCGCCTTCCCGTTTCGCTTCCGTCGGTTATTTCGCGATCGATGCGCTCTTCAGGCGGCCGAACGCACCTTCGATCAGTGCCTTCTGCTGCTCGTAGTGCTTCGCGTAGTAGCCAACCGCCGGCGAGGCCGAAGCCGGACGGCCGCTGTATGCCAGCTTCTGCCCTTCCTTCATGCCTTCCTTCAGGTGGTGCTCGACGTAGAACCAGGGGCCCTGGTTCTGCGGCTCGTCCTGCACCCAGACCACTTCAGTCGCGTTCTCGTACTTCTTCATTTCGGCTTCGAACTGCTTGTGCGCGAACGGATACAGCTGCTCGATACGGATGATCGCGACGTCGTTCGCCTTCGCTTCGCGGCGATGTGCAACGAGGTCGTAATACACGCGACCCGAGCATGCCAGCACGCGCTTGACCTTCTTCGCGTCGATGCCGCCGTCGGTTTCGCCCAGCACCGGCTGGAACGAACCCTTCGCGAGTTCCGACAGATCCGACACCGCTTCCTTGTGGCGCAGCAGCGACTTCGGCGTTGCGACGATCAGCGGCTTGCGGAACAGGCGGATCATCTGGCGACGCAGCAGGTGGAAAATCTGCGCCGGCGTCGTCGGCTGAACGACCTGCATGTTGTGATCGGCACACAGTTGCAGGAAACGCTCGATACGGGTCGACGAGTGTTCCGGACCCTGGCCTTCGTAGCCGTGCGGCAGCAGCATCGTCAGACCCGACACGCGGCCCCACTTCACTTCACCCGACGAAATGAACTGGTCGATCACGACCTGCGCACCGTTGACGAAGTCGCCGAACTGGGCCTCCCACAGCACGAGCGTGTTCGGCTCGGCGGTCGAGTAACCGTATTCGAAGCCCAGCACCGCTTCTTCCGACAGCACCGAGTCGATCACCGTGAACTTCGCCTGACCTTCGGCGATGTTCTGCAGCGGCACGTACGTGCCGTCGTTCCAGCGCTCGCGGTTCTGGTCGTGCAGCACCGCGTGACGGTGCGTGAACGTACCGCGGCCCGAGTCCTGGCCCGTCAGGCGCACCGAGTAGCCCGATGCGACGAGCGACGCGAATGCGAGGTGTTCGCCCATGCCCCAGTCGAGCGGCTGGTCGCCGCGCGCCATGTTGCGGCGGTCGTTGATCACGCGCTCGACGAGCGGGTGAACCTTGAAGTTTTCCGGGACCGTCGTGATGCGTTCGCCGAGGCGCTTCAGTTCGGCGAGCGGCACGGCCGTATCGGCTGCGTCCGTCCACTTGCGGTTCAGGAACGGAACCCAGTCGACCGCGTACTTGCTCTTGTAGTTCGACAGGACCGGATCAACGGTGTGGTGGCCGTCGTCCATTGCCTTGCGGTACGCCTTCACGTAGTTGTCGGCGTCTTCCGCGGTGATCACGCCCTGCTGCACGAGCTTCTCGGCGTACAGCGCACGGGTGCCCGGGTGCTGCGCGATCTTCTTGTACATCAGCGGCTGCGTGACGGCCGGCGTGTCCTGCTCGTTGTGGCCCAGCTTGCGGAAGCAGACGATGTCGATCACGACATCCTTGTGGAACTGCATCCGGTAGTCGATCGCGATCTGGATCGCGAGCACGACGGCTTCCGGATCATCGCCGTTCACGTGCAGCACCGGCGCCTCGATCATCTTGACCACGTCGGTACAGTACAGCGTCGAGCGCGCGTCGCGCGGGTCGGACGTCGTGAAGCCGATCTGGTTGTTGATGACGATGTGCAGCGTGCCGTGCGTGCCGTAACCGCGCGTCTGCGCGAGGTTCAGCGTTTCCATCACGACGCCCTGGCCGGCGAAGGCCGCGTCGCCGTGGATCTGCACCGGCAGCACTTGCAGGCCGTCTTCGTCGCCGCGACGGTCCATCCGCGCCTTCGCGGAACCTTCGACCACCGGGTTCACGATTTCGAGGTGCGACGGGTTGAACGCGAGCGACAGGTGGACCGGGCCGCCTTCGGTCGACACGTCCGACGAGAAGCCCTTGTGGTACTTCACGTCGCCGGCCGGCAGGTCGTCGACGTGCTTGCCTTCGAATTCGGCGAACAGGTCGGCCGGCATCTTGCCCAGCGTGTTGACCAGCACGTTCAGACGGCCGCGGTGCGCCATGCCGATGATGATTTCCTGCACGCCGGTCTTGCCTGCGTGCTGGACGACTTCATCCATCGCCGCGATGAAGCTTTCGCCGCCTTCGAGCGAGAAGCGCTTCTGGCCGACGTACTTGGTGTGCAGATAGCGCTCGAGGCCTTCCGCTGCCGTCAGGCGATTCAGGATGTGCTTCTTCTTGTCGACCGAGAAGGCCGGCGTCGCGCGGGTCGATTCCAGGCGCTCCTGCCACCAGCGCTTCTGCTCCGGATCGCTGATGTACATGTACTCGGCGCCGATCGTGCCGCAGTACGTGTCACGCAGACCCTTGACGATATCGCGCAGCGAAGCCTGGTCGAAACCGAAATACAGGTTGCTTGCGCTGTATGTCTGGTCGAGGTCGCCTTCGGAGAAGTCGTAGAACGCGGGTTCGAGTTCGGGAATGGCGGGACGTTCGCGACGCTTCAGCGGATCCAGATTGGCCCATTGCGAGCCGAGGAAGCGATAGGCGCTGATGAGGGACTGGACGTGGACCTGCTTGCGCGCGGTCGCCAGATTGCTGGTGCTTTCGCGCGGGATGAAGGCATTGGCCTTCGCACGCTCGGCAAACGATTCGACGATCGGAAAATGAGCGACGTCATTGGCAGTCGAGCCGTCGGTTGCAGGCACGTTCTGCAGCGCGTCGAAATACTCTCGCCAGTTCTCCGGCACCGATGCCGGATTGTTGAGGTATGCATCGTACAGTTCTTCAACGTACGAAGCATTGCCGCCGAACAGATAGGAGTTCAGCTGAAACTGCTTCATTACATCTGACATTTTACGCTCACCTTTCTTCGAGCTTCTCGAGAAATAGCGGGTTACTCAACCTTCCGCGACACGGCCTGACCGTTTAGCGGATTGCGAATCAAGTCTTGCTTGGAAGGACCTAAAACTTGCGTGCGCGCAGCATATCACAGAACCGATACCGAAGTTCACGACGACATGTGCCCGAAAGCACCGCACGACGGGGTTTTGCCGGATTGCCACGACCCTGGGGAACAGTGTTTTGCAACCACCCCGGTTGCGCATCGCGCGGATGCAAAAAAGGCCGCCCGAAGGCAGCCTTTTCCATCATGCATGGGAACGGTCGATGCTTAGTCGACTGCGCCTTCACGGCTCGCGCGGCGACGCTCGTGCTCCTTCAGGAAGCGCTTGCGCAGGCGGATCGACTGCGGCGTCACTTCGACGAGCTCGTCGTCGTCGATGAATTCGACCGCGTATTCGAGCGACATCTGGACCGGCGGCACGAGACGCACGGCTTCGTCGGTACCCGACGCACGCACGTTGGTCAGCTGCTTGCCCTTGATCGGATTCACGACGAGGTCGTTATCACGGCTGTGAATGCCGATGATCATGCCCTCATACAGCGCGTCGCCCGGCTTCACGAACATGCGGCCGCGATCCTGCAGCTTCCACAGCGCGTATGCCACTGCCGCGCCATCGTCCTGCGAGATCAGCACGCCGTTGCGGCGCTCGAAGACCGAGCCGTCCTTGACCGGTGCGTACGAGTCGAAGATGTGGCTCATCAGGCCCGTGCCGCGCGTAAGCGTCAGGAATTCGCTCTGGAAGCCGATCAGGCCACGTGCCGAGATCTTGTATTCCAGACGCGTGCGGCCGCGGCCGTCCGACGCCATGTCGAGCATTTCGCCCTTGCGGCGGCCGAGCTCTTCCATCACGCCGCCCTGGTGCTCGTCCTCGACGTCGACGGTCAGCAGCTCGTACGGCTCGTGGCGCACGCCGTCGATTTCCTGCATCACGACGCGCGGACGCGACACGGCCAGCTCATAGCCTTCCCGGCGCATGTTTTCGACGAGAATCGTCAGGTGCAGTTCGCCGCGGCCCGAGACTTCGAACACCGTTTCGTCGCCCGTGTCCTTCACGCGCAGCGCGACGTTGTGGTTCAGTTCCTTCATCAGGCGATCGCGGATCTGGCGGCTCGTCACGAACTTGCCTTCGCGGCCGGCCAGCGGCGACGAGTTGACGAGGAAGTTCATCGTCAGCGTCGGCTCGTCGACGGTGATCATCGGCAGCGCTTCCGGCGTATCCACCGCGCAGATCGTTGCGCCGATGCCGACATCTTCAATACCGTTGATCAGCACGATGTCGCCCGCTTCGGCCGAGTCGACCTGCACGCGCTCGAGGCCCGTGAACGACAGCACCTGGTTGATCTTGCGGTTCAGCACATCGCCTTCCGGGCCGAAGCGCATCGCGACCGGCTGACCCGGCTTGATGCGGCCGCGCGTGATGCGGCCGACGCCGATCCGGCCGACGTACGTCGAATAGTCGAGCGACGTGATCTGCAGCTGCAGCGGCGCGTCCGGATCGGCCGGACGGACCGGCACGTGCTGGAGAACCGCCTCGAACAGCGGGCGCATGTCGCCCTCGCGCGCCGCCGGGTCGAGCGACGCATAGCCGTTCAGGCCCGATGCGTAGACGATCGGGAAGTCGAGCTGCTCCTCGGTCGCGCCAAGCTTGTCGAACAGGTCGAAGGTCTGGTTGATGACCCAGTCGATCCGCGCACCCGGACGATCGATCTTGTTGACGATGACGATCGGCTTCAGGCCGAGCGCGAGCGCCTTCTTCGTGACGAAGCGGGTCTGCGGCATCGGGCCTTCGACCGCGTCGACGAGCAGCAGCACCGAGTCGACCATCGACAGCACGCGCTCCACTTCGCCGCCGAAGTCCGCGTGCCCCGGCGTGTCGACGATGTTGATGTGCGTGCCTTCGTATTCGACCGCGCAGTTCTTCGCGAGAATCGTGATCCCGCGCTCTTTTTCGATGTCGTTCGAGTCCATCACCCGTTCGGCAATCTGCTGGTTCTCGCGGAAGGTGCCGGACTGGCGGAGCAGTTGGTCGACGAGCGTGGTCTTGCCGTGGTCGACGTGGGCGATGATGGCGATATTGCGAAGGGCGCGGGTCATAGAAACCTGGAAATTCGTTGAACGCGCAAACGCGCACGCTCGTCAGTCACCGGGACACGTGCGCGCGCGTTGCAGCTTGGAAACCACAAATTATAGCACGTGAGTGTGGCGGGCGCCGGACTGTTCGTTGCAGCGCAACAAACGACACCGCCCTGCCGTCGTCTAAATCCGGTCACCCCGGCCTGGCCGGACGCCGAAGACCCTGACGTCGACAAGGGGATTTTGGGGCACGAAGCGCGTCGTCGCCCGTTCGATTAACATTTGCCGCGGCAAACAATTGTGCCTATACTGCTGCCTAGTCAACTATTGCAGCCTCAGGGTTTTATGTCGGATTCTCCTTCCCAATCGCCTGTTTCGCCGCTGTCCTCGTATCAGATGAACGACAGCGTCGGTTATCTGATGTCACGCGTGAAATCAGTGATGACCAACCTCGTCACGCAACGCACGCAGGAAGAGCTCGGCATCACGGGCACGCAGGCGAGCATGCTGTTCATGATCGCGGTCGGCAAATGCTCGACGGCCGCCGAGCTCGCGCGGGAATACGGGATCGACGCGAGCGCGGTCACGCGCCTGCTCGATCGCGTCGAGAAGCGTGGCCTGCTGTCCCGCGTGCGCAGCATCGAGGACCGGCGGGTCGTGCGGCTCGAGCTGACCGACGAAGGCCGCGCGCTGGCCGAGCGGTTGCCGCCGGTGTTCCGCAGCGTGCTCGACGAGCTGCTGGGCGGGTTTACGCCGGAAGAAGTCGGGTTCCTCAAGAGCATGCTGCGCCGCATTCTCAGCAACTATTGCGAGAACGCCGGCGGTAGCCTGCCGCAATAGTTGCCATAACAATTACTTTTGACAGATTAATGTAAGGAAATCCTTGCAGTGTCCATCATTCATTCCGAGTCAGGGAACAGCGCGATGAAATCCTCCCCGTTGTCCGTGCGCGCCGGGTCGTGCCGCGTCGCCGTCGCCGCCGCGCTTGCCGCGCTGGCGCTGGCGGGCTGCGCAAACTACATCGGCATCAAGAGCGACAAGCAGATCGCTCCCGCGTCGCAATTCGAAACCACCCAGAGCCTGCCGGCCCAGGGTGGCCAGTGGCCGGCGCTCGACTGGGCAAACCAGTTCGGCGATCCGCAGCTGCCGAAGCTGATCGACGAGGCGCTCCAGGGCAACCCGTCGATCGCTCAGGCGCAGGCGCGCATCGCAAAAGCATCGTCGTACATCGAATCGTCGCGCTCGAACCTGATGCCGAAGGCCGAAGCCAGCTACTCGTGGACGCGCGAGCTGTATTCGTCGAACGCGCTGTTCCCGCCCCCGTACGGCGGCCAGTGGTACAGCGAGAACAACGCGCTCGCGAGCGCGTCGTGGGATCTCGACCTGTGGGGCAAGAATCGCGAGCGCCTGCACACGGCCGTGTCGCAGGAAAAGGCCGCCGAAGCCGACATGCAACAGGCGCGCATCACGCTCGCGGCGTCGGTCGCCCGCACCTACAACTCGCTCGCGCAACTGTATGCGCTGCGCGACATCGCCCAACGCGAGATCACTAACCGCCAGACGGTCGGCAAGATCACCGACGGCCGCGTGTCGGCCGGCCTCGACACCAACGTGGAACGCCAGACCGCGCGCGGCAATATCGCGACGACGCAGGCGTCACTGTCCGACCTCGACGGCCAGATCACGACCGTGCGCTACCAGCTCGCCGCGCTGCTCGGCAAGGGTCCGGACCGCGGGCTGCAGATCGCCGAGCCGGTGATGAGCCCGGCCGGCGATGTCGCGCTGCCCGGCAACCTGCCGGCCGACCTCGTGGCGCGGCGCCCCGACATCGTCGCCGCGCGCTGGCAGGTCGAGGCCGCGATGCACGACGTGAAGGAAGCGAAGGCCGAGTTCTTCCCGGACGTGAACCTCGCGGCCGGCTTCGGCTTCGATGCGTTCGGCTGGGGCAAATTCCTGAATTTCGCGAGCCGCCAGGCGCAGTTCGGCCCGGCCATCCACCTGCCGATCTTCGATGCCGGCGCGTTGCGCGCGCAGCTCAAGGGCCGCTATGCGGACTTCGACTTGTCGGTCGCGAACTACAACCAGACGCTGATCAACGCGCTGAACGACGTCGCGACGCAGGTCGCGTCGATCCGCGCGGTCGATCGCCAGATGGATGACGCGCAGCGTGCGCTCGACGCGTCGACGCGTGCGTACGATCTCGCCGTGATTCGCTACAAGGCCGGCCTGTCGCCCCAGCTCCAGGTGCTGACCGCGGACAGCAACCGCCTCGCATCGGAACAGACGGTGACCAACCTGAAGATGCGCCGGCGCGACATGCAGCTCGCGCTGATCAAGGCGCTCGGCGGCGGGTTCGACGCGACCGGCACGCGGCTCGCCGCGCCCGACGCCGACAAGCCGACGAAACAGGCCGCCAACTGATCCGGCGCCACCACTACGCAGACACTCGAAATAACGGACGGAGAAAATCGCCATGAGCGACCCTCAACAAAACGCCGCCAGCGCACAGCCGCAGAACAACGGGAAGCGCAAACGGATGATGACGCTGCTGATCGCGGTCATCGTGATCGCGGCCATCGCGTACGGCCTGTACTACTTCCTCGTCGCGCGCTTCCATGAAGAGACCGACGACGCGTACGTGAACGGCAACGTCGTGCAGATCACGCCGCAGATCACGGGTACCGTGATCGCCGTGAAGGCCGACGATACGCAGACGGTCAAGGCCGGCGATCCGCTGGTCGTGCTCGATCCGGCCGACTCGCAGGTCGCGCTGCAGCAGGCCGAGGCCAATCTCGCGCAGACGGTGCGCCAGGTGCGCGGCCTGTTCGTCAACGACGATCAGTACCGTGCGCAAGTCGCGCTGCGCCAGTCCGACCTGTCGAAGGCGCAGGACGACCTGCGCCGCCGGGTGGCCGTCGCGCAGACGGGCGCCGTGTCGCAGGAAGAAATCTCCCACGCACGCGACGCGGTGCGCGCCGCCCAGGCGTCGGTCGACGCGGCGCAACAGCAGCTCGCATCGAACCGCGCGCTGACCGCGAACACGACGATCGCGTCGCACCCGAACGTGATGGCTGCTGCGGCGAAGGTTCGCGACGCGTACCTCGCGAACGCGCGTAACGTGCTGCCCGCGCCGGTCACCGGCTATGTCGCGAAGCGCTCGGTGCAGGTCGGCCAGCGCGTGTCGCCGGGCAACCCGCTGATGTCGGTCGTGCCGCTGAATGCAGTGTGGGTCGATGCGAACTTCAAGGAAGTCCAGCTCAAGCACATGCGCATCGGCCAGCCGGTCGAACTGACGGCCGACATCTACGGCTCGTCGGCGGTCTACCACGGCAAGGTCGTCGGCTTCTCGGCCGGGACGGGTTCGGCGTTCTCGCTGCTGCCGGCGCAGAACGCGACGGGCAACTGGATCAAGGTCGTGCAGCGCCTGCCGGTGCGTATCGAGATCGATCCGAAGGAGCTCGAGAAGCATCCGCTGCGCATCGGCCTGTCGATGCAGGTCGACGTCGACATCAAGGATGAGCGCGGCGACCAGCTCGCCAACGCGCAGAACACCGTCTACGAGACCAACGTGTTCGCGAAGTACGGCGATGCAGCCGACGCCGAGATCGCACGCATCATCGCCGAGAACGCCGGCGGCAACGCAGCGGCACCGGCCGCGGCTGCAGCGAAGTCGAGCGGCGCCGCCAAGATGATGTAACGACTCCGACTCCGGAAAAACTACCGACATGGCACAGGCTCCAGTCTCCCACCCGCCCCTGCAGGGCGGGCAACTCGTGCTCGGGACGATCGCGGTATCGCTCGCGGTGTTCATGAACGTGCTCGACACGTCCATCGCAAACGTCGCGATCCCGACCATCTCGGGCGACCTCGGCGTATCGTCCGACCAGGGTACGTGGGTCATCACGTCGTTCGCGGTCGCGAACGCGATCTCCGTGCCGCTGACGGGCTGGCTGACCGATCGCTTCGGACAGGTTCGCCTGTTCATCGCGTCGATCATCCTGTTCGTCATCTCGTCGTGGATGTGCGGGCTGGCGCCGAGCCTGCCGTTCCTGCTCGCGTCGCGCGTGCTCCAGGGCGCGGTCGCGGGGCCGATGATTCCGCTGTCGCAATCGCTGCTGCTGTCGAGCTACCCGCGCGCGAAGGCGCCGATGGCGCTCGCGCTGTGGTCGATGACGACGCTGATCGCACCGGTCGCGGGCCCGATCCTCGGTGGCTGGATCTCGGACAACTACTCGTGGCCGTGGATCTTCTACGTGAACATCCCGGTCGGCATCGCCGCCGCGCTGGCCACGTGGTCGATCTATCGCACGCGCGAATCGACGGTGCGCCGCGCGCCGATCGATGGCGTCGGCCTCGCGCTGCTCGTGCTTTGGGTCGGTTCGCTGCAGATCATGCTCGACAAGGGCAAGGATCTCGACTGGTTCGCGTCGACGACGATCATCGCGCTCGCGCTGATCGCGGTCATCTCGTTCGCGTTCTTCGTGATCTGGGAGCTGACGGCCGAACATCCGGTCGTCGACCTGTCGCTGTTCCGCATGCGCAATTTCACGGGCGGCACGATCGCGCTCGCGGTCGGCTACGGGCTCTACTTCGGCAACCTCGTGCTGCTGCCGCTGTGGCTGCAGACCCAGATTGGCTACACGGCCACCGATGCGGGCCTCGTGATGGCGCCCGTCGGGCTGTTCGCGGTCCTGCTGTCGCCGCTGACCGGCAAGTTCCTGCCGCGCACGGACCCGCGCTACATCGCGACCGCCGCGTTCCTGACGTTCGCGCTGTGCTTCTGGATGCGCTCGCGCTACACGACCGGCGTCGACGAGTGGTCACTGACGCTGCCGACGCTCGTGCAAGGCATCGCGATGGCCGGCTTCTTCATCCCGCTCGTGTCGATCACGCTGTCCGGCCTGCCCGGCCATCGCATTCCCGCGGCATCGGGCCTGTCGAACTTCGTGCGGATCATGTGCGGCGGCATCGGCACGTCGATCTTCCAGACCGCGTGGGATCACCGGAACAACTTCCACCACGCACAACTGGTCGAGCAGGCCAACCCGTACAACCCGACGTTCAACCAGGCCGTCACGCAGATGGGCAACCTCGGGCTGACGCAGAGCCAGGCGCACGGCCTCATCAACAACATGGCCACGCAGCAGGCCGCGCAACTGGGCGTGAACGATCTGTTCTACATCTCGGCGGCGATCTTCGTGCTGCTGATCGGACTGATCTGGATCACGAAGCCCGAACGCGCGGGCGGCGGCGATGCGGGTGCGGCGGCGTCGGCTGCACACTGAGCACCGCGCTCGAACGAGCGCGCCAAACAAAATAGCCCGGTCGACTCCGACCGGGCTATTTTTTCATTCCGACGGCGCTTGCGCGCCGCGCATCATGCAGCCGTCACGACAAGCCGTTCGGGTGCGAGCACGCCGTTGGCCTTGCGCGCCACGCCGAGCAGCCGTGCCGCATCGTACACACGCACACGCTCGCCCTCCGCCGCATCGATCGGATCGAGCGCCGACAGCGGCAAGCGCTGACCATGCAGGAACCGCTTCGCGCCGGCTTCGTCCAGACGCACCAGCGGAAACGTCGACAGCAGCGCGTCGACCGGCTGAAGCCACGCATCGCGCGCCGCTTCGTCCGCGTCGGACAGCGCGTCGAGCGTCACCGCATGCTCGAGCGTCAGCGCACCGACACCCGTGCGACGCAACATCGTCAGATGCGCGCCGCAACCGAGCGCTTCGCCGATATCTTCGGCCAGCGTACGCACATACGTGCCCTTGCTGCAGGTCACGCGAAACGTCACGTCCGGCAGCTCACAGGCCAGCAGGTCGAGTGCATGAATCGTCACGTTGCGGCCTTCCCGTTCGACGGTCTGGCCCGCGCGCGCATATTCGTACAGCGGCTTGCCGTCGCGCTTGAGCGCCGAATACATCGGCGGCACCTGCACGATCTCGCCGGTAAAGCGCGCGAGTGCGGCTTCCACCGCCGCCCGGTCGCATTCGACGGCGCGTGTGTCGAGCACCTCGCCTTCCGCGTCGCCGGTGGTCGTGCGTACGCCTAGACGCATCGTCGCTTCGTAGGTCTTGTCCGCTTCCAGCAAGTCCTGCGAGAACTTCGTCGCCTCGCCGAAGCACAGCGGCAACAGGCCCGAGGCCAGCGGATCGAGCGTGCCGGTGTGACCGGCTTTCTTCGCGAGAAGCAGGCGCTTCGCGCGAATCAGGGCGTCATTGCTCGACAGGCCGACCGGCTTGTCGAGCAGGAGGACGCCGTCCAGCGCGCGCCGAGGCACGCGCGGACGCTGAGGGGCTGCAGTCTTCATAGGGCGCGCGCGCTCAATCGTCCTTCGCGGGCGCGTCGGCTTCGTCGTCGTCCTTCGCGCGCGTCGAGTTGGCCTCCTTGATCAGGCGCGACATTTCCACGGCCTTCTCGATCGTCTGGTCGTAATGGAAATGCAGCGTCGGCACCGTATGAATGTGCAGACGCTTGAACAGCAGGTTGTGAAGGTGACCCGACGCGTGGTTCAGCGCTTCCTGCGTCTTTTCCGGATCGCCGGTGAGCGCCGTGAAATAGATCTTCGCGTGCGCGTAGTCCGGCGTGAGCTCCACACTCTGGATGGTCACGATACCGATGCGCGGGTCTTTGACCTCGCGCATGATGAGTTCGGACAGATCGCGCTGAATCTGGTCGGCAATCTGAACGTTGCGATTGGGGGAAGTACGTTTCCTGGACATGATCGATCCCTGATTCGTTTATCAGGATAATGCGGCCGCCTTCTGGCACGCCGCCATGAAAATGGGCGGGACAGGCCCACAAGCCTGCCCCGCCCACGAGCCGATACGCGACTATTACAGCGTACGGGCGACTTCGGTCACTTCGAAGACTTCGAACTGGTCGCCTTCGATGACGTCGTTGAAGTTCTTCACCGACATACCGCACTCGAAGCCTTGCTTCACTTCCTTCACGTCGTCCTTGAAGCGCTTCAGCGATTCGAGTTCGCCCGTGAAGATCACGACGTTGTTGCGCAGTACGCGCACCGACGACGAGCGCTTGACGATACCGTCCGTGACCATACAGCCGGCGACCGTGCCGATCTTCGGCACCTTGAACACCTGGCGCACCTCGACCATACCGGTGATGACTTCGCGCTTCTCCGGCGCCAGCATGCCCGACATCGCGGCCTTCACCTCATCCACTGCGTCGTAGATGATGTTGTAGTAGCGGATGTCGATACCGTTCGCTTCGGCCAGCTTGCGCGCCTGTGCATCCGCACGCGTGTTGAAGCCGATGATGACCGCCTTCGATGCCGTCGCGAGGTTGACGTCGTTTTCGCTGATGCCACCCACCGCGCTGTGCACGATCTGCACGCGCACTTCGTCGGTCGACAGCTTGAGCAGCGACTGCACGAGCGCTTCCTGCGAGCCCTGCACGTCCGCCTTGATGATGAGCGGCAGGTTCTGCACTTCGCCTTCGCCCATCTGCTCGAGCATGCTTTCCAGCTTCGCGGCCTGCTGCTTCGCCAGCTTGACGTCGCGGAACTTGCCCTGGCGGAACAGCGCGATTTCGCGCGCCTTGCGCTCGTCCGGCAGCACGATCACTTCCTCACCGGCACCCGGCACTTCCGACAGACCCTGGATTTCGACCGGGATCGACGGGCCGGCTTCCTTCGTCGGCTTGCCGTTCTCGTCGAGCATCGCACGCACGCGGCCATAAGCCGAGCCTGCGAGCACGACGTCGCCGCGGTTCAGCGTACCCGACTGCACCAGGATCGTCGCGACCGGGCCCTTGCCCTTGTCCAGCTTCGCTTCGATCACGATGCCCTTGGCCGGCGCCTCGATCGGTGCCTTCAGTTCCAGCACTTCGGCCTGCAGCAGCACGTTCTCGAGCAGGTCGTCGATACCGACACCCGTCTTGGCCGACACCGGCACGAACGGCGAATCGCCACCGTATTCTTCCGGCACGACGCCTTCCGCGACCAGTTCCTGCTTGACGCGGTCCGGGTTCGCTTCCGGCTTGTCGATCTTGTTGATCGCCACGACGATCGGCACGCCACCCGCCTTCGCGTGAGCGATGGCTTCCTTCGTCTGCGGCATCACGCCGTCGTCGGCAGCCACCACCAGCACCACGATGTCGGTCGCCTTCGCGCCGCGTGCACGCATTGCCGTGAACGCTTCGTGACCCGGCGTATCGAGGAACGTGATGACACCGCGCGGCGTTTCGACGTGGTATGCGCCGATGTGCTGCGTAATGCCGCCCGCTTCGCCCGCTGCAACCTTCGCGCGGCGGATGTGGTCGAGCAGCGAGGTCTTGCCGTGGTCGACGTGGCCCATCACGGTGACGACCGGCGGACGCGGCAGTTGCTCCGCATCGGTGGTGGCCTCGCCTTCGACCAGCAGCGCTTCCGGATCGTCCAGCTTCGCGGCAACCGCGCGGTGGCCCAGTTCCTCGACGACGATCATCGCCGTTTCCTGGTCCAGCACCTGGTTGATCGTGACCATCTGGCCCATCTTCATCATCACCTTGATGACTTCCGAGGCCTTGATCGACATCTTGTGCGCGAGATCGGCAACCGAGACGGTTTCCGGCACGTGCACTTCACGCACGATCGGTTCGGTCGGTGCCTGGAACGTCGATGCGCTGTCCTGGTGACGGCCACGACCCTTCGGGCCGCCGCGCCAGCCGCGGTCGACGCCGCCGCTCGAATCGCCGCGCGTCTTGATACCGCGGCGCTTGGCTGCGTCGTCCTGCCAGCCGCCCTTGCCGCCACCCGGCTTCTTGTTGCGGTCGCCCGCACCTGCCGGTGCCTGCGTCGTCGCCGGCGCTGCGCCGGCCGGCTTCTTCACGGCCGGACGTGCCGCGCCTGCGCCCGCCGGCTTTGCCGGCTTGTGCAGCGTGCCCTTCGCTTCGACCGGCTTCGGCGGTTCCACCGGCTTCGGCGGCTCGACTGCCTTGACCACGGCCTTGCGCGGCGTGTTCATCATTTCGCGGATCGCGCGCGCTTCGGCCTCGGCCGCCTCGCGACGCTTGCGAATCTCTTCCTGCTCGGCGCGCGTCTTGTCCGCCGCCTCGCGGGCAGCGTCCTCGGCCTTCTTCGCCGCTTCGCGCTGGGCCGCACGTTCGGCGGCCGCGCGTGCTTCGTCCTGCGCGGATTGCGCACCGGCCGATTCCTGCTGAGCCTCGGCGGCCTGCTGGGCGGCAGCCTGCTGTGCCGCTACGGCTTCGGCCGTGGCACGCTTCGCCGCCGCTTCTTCCTCGGCACGACGGCGCTCAGCTTCGGCCGCTTCCTCACGGGCGCGGCGCTCGGCTTCCTCGCGCTCGAGGCGCTCCTGGCGCTCGCGCAGTTCCTGCGCCTGCTTCTCGAGCAGCTCGGCCTCGCGGCGCGCTTCTTCCTCGCGACGCTTCAGTTCCGCATCGTCTTCCGCTTCGGCGACCTGCGCCTGACCCTGTTCCGCACCCTCGGCCACGTCGTCGCGCTTGACGAACGTACGCTTCTTGCGGACCTCGACCTGAATGGTGCGAGCCTTGCCCGTCGCGTCAGATTGCTTGATCTCCGACGTATGCTTGCGGGTCAGCGTGATCTTGCGCTTGTCGCCGTCGGTTGCGCCGTGCGACTTGCGCAAATGATCGAGCAGACGCGCCTTGTCCGCCTCGGACAGCGCATCGTCTTCACTCGCTTTCTGGACGCCCGCTGCCTGCAGCTGTTCGAGCAGCACACCAGCAGGCATTTTCAGTTCCGCGGCAAATTGGGCTACGTTGTTACTCGCCATTCATTCCTCTTAGTGCAAGGACCGATTCCTTGCGGTTAGCATCGGGTCAGGCCATAAGGCCGCCATCAAATCAGTGCGCCATGGTCATTTCTCACTGGAACCAGTGTTCACGTGCTTTCATGATCAACGCCTTAGCGGCATCCTCTTCCATCCCGGTCATATCGACCAGTTCATCCACAGCCAGCTCGGCGAGATCGTCCCGCGTCTGCATGCCGTGTTCGGCCAGCTTTGCGAGCAACTCCGGCGTGACGCCGTCGAGGCCCTTCAAATCCAGCGCTGCGTTTTCGACCTTTTCTTCGTTCGCGATCGCCATCGTCAACAGTGCGTCGCGTGCGCGGTTGCGCAGCTCGTGCACGGTGTCCTCGTCGAATGCCTCGATTTCGAGCATTTCGTTGAGCGGCACGTAAGCGATCTCTTCGAGGCTCGTGAAGCCTTCGTCAATCAGGATGTCGGCAACTTCTTCGTCGACGTCGAGACGCGCCATGAAGAGCGCACGCAGTCGATCGCGCTCTTCACCCTGCTTCAGGGCGGATTCGTCCGGCGTCATGATGTTGATCTGCCAGCCGGTCAGTTCACCGGCAAGGCGAACGTTCTGACCGCTGCGGCCGATCGCGACAGCCAGCTCGTTCTCGTCGACGACGACGTCCATCGAGTGCTTTTCTTCATCGACGACGATCGACTGGACGGCTGCCGGCGCGAGCGCGCCGATCACGAACTGGGCGGGATCCTCGGACCATAGCACGATGTCGATGTTTTCGCCACCAAGCTCGTTACGCACGGCCTGCACGCGGGAGCCGCGGATGCCGACGCAGGTACCGATCGGATCGATCCGCTTGTCGTAGGCGATCACGCCGATCTTCGCGCGCACGCCCGGATCGCGAGCGGCTGCCTTGATCTCGAGCAGGCCCTGCTCGATTTCCGGCACTTCCATCTCGAACAGCTTCATCAGGAACTCGGGCGCCGTGCGCGAAAGTTCGATCTGCGGACCGCGCGCGGTGCGGTCGACCTTCGCGATGTACGCACGCACGCGGTCGCCCACGCGCAGGTTTTCCTTCGGAATCAGCTGGTCGCGGCGCAGCAGCGCTTCGACGCGGCCCGATTCGACGATGAAGTTGCCCTTGTCGAGGCGCTTCACCGTACCCGTCATGATCTTTTCGCCGCGCTCGAGGTAGTCGTTCAGGATCTGCTCGCGCTCGGCATCGCGCACCTTCTGCAGGATCACCTGCTTGGCGGCCTGCGCGCCGATACGGCCGAACTCGATCGACGGCACCGGTTCCTCGACGAATTCGCCGACTTCGACGTCGGGGTTCTGCTCACGCGCTTCGAACAGCAGGATCTCGCGATCCGGCTCCTGCAAGCCTGCCTCGTCAGGGACGACGAGCCAGCGACGGAAGGTTTCGTGCTCGCCGCTTTCGCGATCGATATGGACGCGGATTTCGGCGCCTTCGTCGAACAGCTTCTTGGAAGCGGACGCGAGCGCAGCCTCGAGGGCGCCCAGCACCACATCCTTGTCGACGTTTTTCTCGCGCGCCAGCGCATCCACCAGCATCAACACTTCGCGACTCATTATTTGCGGCTCCTAAAGTCAACTTGCGGAATCAGGCGGGCTTTGTCGATGTCTGCCAGCGTGAAATCCAGCATGGCCGCCTCGCCCTTCTTCCCCTCAAATTCCAAACCGATCGTTTCGCCATTCGGCGCGTGCAGAATGCCCCGGTACGTCTTGCGCCCGTCCAGCGGCTTTTTCAAGGTCACGGAAACTTCGCTGCCGGCGAAGCGCTCGAAGTCGGCCAGTTTCTTCAACGGGCGGTCGAGCCCCGGAGACGAGACTTCGAGCCGTTCGTAATCGATGTTTTCGACCGTCAAGACGTGCTGGAGCTGACGCGTGACCTTTTCGCAATCTTCGAGCGAAATGCCGGCAAGCTGATCGATATAGATGCAAAGCATGCCGCGCCCGGTGCGCTCGAGATCCACCAGCTCGTAGCCGAGCCCGGTGACCGTGGTTTCTATCAGTTCCGTCAGTTGCACAGTGTCCTCTCAGGTGTTCGCGCCCGCCGCTCGCGATTACACCCGCGGGCGCGCGCCTTAGCCGGCGCAGGAAGCGCTACCCGAGATGCCTAACCGTTTCAGCAAAAAAAAATGGGCGGAACGCCCATCTTCTCTTACTGGTGGTCGCACCTGAGCCGCACATTGAATCCGTACGCCCAGCGACTCCGCGATTATAGCGTTTTTTGGCGCAAACGCCAAGCCAGCCGGTAAAAGCAGCGCCCAGCCCGCATTTACCGACCAAAAATGCGAAACCGGACTGTCCGACCAGGCACAATCCGGCAGCGCGATATATATACAGTCAAAAGCAAGTCATGCAACGCACGTGCCGACCGAACCGGATTCACGCCGATTTCGCCGGCACACCGGCGGCGTCACGCCGCCGTCCGCCAGAAACGCTCAGCGACCGCGCGAGCGATTGCGCTGCGGGCGCTGGCCACCGCGTGCACCACCACCGGCGTTGCCGGCGCCTTCGGCGCGATTGCCGTTCGGGTTGCGGTTGCCGCCGCCCTTGCCGCCGCCACGCTTGCCGCCCGCGCCGCCTTCACGCTTGGGACCGGCGCCATACGACGCGCGATTGCCGTCGACATCGCGGCCGCCGCCCGAGCGGTTGCCATGGCCCGACGGCGAAACCGGCAGGCTGCCGTAGCCGCTCAGGCCCGGCAGGCCCGGACCACCGCGCCGACCGCCGCCGCGACGCGGCTGGTCGAGTTGACCATGCGTGGTCAGCACCGGCTCGCGGCTGATGAAGCCCATCGACGTCTGCATCGGATCCGGCTGGCGGCGCTCGGCCGGCCCACTGCCACCGCGCTTGCCCTTTTCCTCGGACGGCGCCTTCAGGCCGACGGTCGCCATCAGCTTGCGCACCTGCGCCTCGTCGAGCTCTTCCCAACGACCGCGCTTCAGGCCGCGCGGCAGCGGAATCGGACCGTGGCGCGTACGGATCAGGCGACTCACCATCAGGCCGGCCGCTTCGAACATCCGGCGCACTTCGCGGTTGCGGCCTTCGGCCAGCGCGACGTGATACCAGTGGTTCGTGCCTTCGCCGCCGCCGTCGCGGATGCGCAGGAAGTTTGCCGGGCCGTCATCGAGTTCGACGCCATGCAGCAGCTTCTGGCGCATCCCTTCGGACAGCTCGCCGACGACACGCACCGCATACTCGCGCTCGACGCTGTAGCGCGGATGCATGAAGCGGTTCGCGAGATCGCCCGACGTGGTCAGCATCAGCAGACCTTCGGTGTTGAAGTCGAGGCGGCCCACCGCGAGCCATTTCGCCGTCTTCATCGGCGGCAGGCGATCGAACACCGACGGACGACCTTCCGGATCCGCATGGCTGACGATCTCGCCCGTCGGCTTGTGGTACAGCAGCACGCGCGGCGGCTTGTTCGGCAGCTTGCGCTTGACCGGCTTGCCGTTGATGCGGACCTGGTCGGTCGGCATGATGCGCTGGCCGATGTGCGCGGGCTCACCGTTCACCGACACGCGGCCGGCGACGATCAGCTCTTCCATTTCGCGGCGCGAGCCCATGCCGGCTTCCGCGAGCACCTTGTGAAGCTTCGGCGCGTCGTCGTCCGGCGACAGCACGCGCTTGTTCGTCGGCTGCGCGCGACCGCGACGCAGCATCGGCGCACGCACGCCGCTGCCGCCCGCCGAGTTGTCCGCGTCGAAGGCCGGCGACGTCACATAGGCGAACAGATCGTCCTGCGACACTGCATCGCCTTCGGCCTTCGCCGCGCCGCCCTCGGCCTTCGCCGGACCGCCACGCCGCCCCTGGCCGCCTTGTCCGCCCGGGGCACCCTTGGCTGCACCTTCACGCTTGCCGGCCGGCTTGCGGCCGCCCTTGGCCGCGCCTTCCTTGCGCGGTGCGCGTGCGGGCTGCGCTTCCGCGGCCTCGGCCGGCTGCGCGTCGGCGCCTTCGCCGTCCTGCGACTCGCCATCGGCGCCCTTCGACTTGGCCGCCGCGCGGCGACGCGCGATCAGGCTGCGCGGACCGCGCCGCAGGCCGCGGCGGGGACGCTCGTCACCACCCGCGGCCGGAGCGTCCTGCTCCGGCGCATCGTCGGCACGCGAGGCCTGTACGGCAGGCGCGGACGATTCAATATCGTGGATATCTGTCAAAACAACCTCAAAATGTCAGGTCTCGCGCCCGGCGCGGGCGCGGCAAGAAGTCGGCCGCGATTAGGCGCGGCGCTGTTCGGGTTCTGCTTCGTCGTCCGGCAGCGCGTCGGCGCCGATGGGCGCGCTGGCACTGCGTACGGCATCGGCGAGGCTGTCGGACGTATCGTCCAGCATCTCGCCGTCCGCGGGACGGGATCGTGAGGCGCCGGCGTTCCCAGCCTCGCGCGGCATGTCGCCGACCGCCTCCGCTCCGTCTCCGGCAACCGCGTCGGCGGCCGGCTTGCGATCTTCCTCGTTCCACTCCGCGCGCGGCGGCTCGGACTGCCCGCCGGCCGGCGCTACTTCGGCGCCGCCCTGTTCGGTTTGAACGCGATCAGCTTCCAGCGTATCGCGGTTCGGCATTTCGTGCGTCGACGCGACGTCCGTCGCCGCGTCACCCGGCAATTCGTCATGCTGCGCGTGCGGTTCGTCGACCGCCGCTTCGCCGGCTTCCGGCGTCGCTTCCACCGCCAACACATCGCCGTCGAAGTCCATCGCCTGCTGCGCGAGCAGCGCGGCCTCGATGTTCGCGGCGGGTTCCTCGAGCGCGGGCAGGTCGTCGAGCGCCTTCAGGCCGAGATCGTCGAGGAACTGCTTGGTCGTCGCATACAGCGCCGGACGCCCCGGCACGTCGCGATGCCCGATCACTTCGATCCAGCCGCGGTCCTCGAGCTGCTTGACCACCTGCGTATTGACCGTGACGCCGCGAATCTCTTCGATGTCGCCGCGCGTGACGGGTTGCCGATACGCAATGATCGCGAGCGTTTCGAGCACCGCGCGCGAATATTTCGGCGGCTTCTCGGGATGCAGTCGATCCAGGTAGTGACGCATCGCCGGCTTGCTCTGAAAGCGCCATCCGGTTGCCAGCGCCACCAGTTCGACACCGCGGCCGGACCAATCCTGTTTCAGATCTTCGAGCAACGTGCGGACCGTGTCAGCCGACACGCCGTCGGCAAAGAGCTTGCGCAAATCGCCGAGCTTCAGCGGTTCCTGCGCGCAGATCAAAGCAGTCTCGAGGACGATCTTCGCCTCTTGGGTATTCATGCAGCTAGGCCAGACCCTGTGGTCAAACGAACCGGATCAAACAGACGAAAGTAACGGAAGACGCGCTCGCCCGATTCTGATCGGTCATATTGATGGGAGCACGAACCGGGGGCGGCGAACCAACTTCAAGCCAGGCCCAAACCGGACGGAACAGCACGGCTCAACGACGGAACCGCGTGACTGAGCGCCATATTACGCAAAATCGCCCTGTGCGTAAAGATGAGCCGAACGGCCCCGCCGTTCCGCAGGCCCCAGGCGCTCCGTCCCCGCTTCAGCGCGAGCCCGCGCCGCCTGCGAGGAAGCGGCGCAAGCGCTCGACGCCTGCTTCGAGCCGCGCCGGATCGCATGCATAGCACCAGCGCACGAACCCTTCCCCCTCCGGGCCGAACGCGCGCCCCGGCGCCAGTCCGAGCCCCGCCTCGCGCACCAGCGACTTGCAGAACGCGAGGCTGTCTTCCGCGCCGGGCAAGCGCAGGAACAGATACATCGCGCCCGGCGGAGGCGGCACGTCGACGCCCGGCAGCGTGCGCAGCGCGGCAACCAGATGGTCACGCGCGCCGCGCAGCGCCGCGACGAACGACTGCACGAACGGCTCGCCATCGCGCAGCGCGACTTCGCCCGCGGCCTGGATGAAACCGGGGGCGCACGACGTGTTGTATTCCACCAGCTTCGACAGATCGCCCATGACCGGCGTCGGTGCGACCAGCCATCCGAGCCGCCAGCCCGTCATCGCCCAAGCCTTCGAGAACGAATTCACGACGACCACCCGCTCGTCGCGCGACGCGATATCGAGGAACGACGGCGCGCCGGCCGCACCGAACGCGAGTCGTTCGTACACCTCGTCGGCGACCACCCAGATGCCGTGACGTCGGCAATGCGCGAGTACGGCCTGCTGGTCGTCGCGGGACATCGTCCAGCCGGTCGGATTGTTCGGCGAGTTGACGAACAGCATCCGCGTGTCGGGCGTCAACGCCGCGAGCAGCCGGTCGACATCGAGCCGCCAGCCCACATCGCCATGGCCGAGCGGCACGCATTCGACCTGCGCACCGAGGATCTTCGGGATTTCGACGAGGTTCGGCCAGAGCGGCGTGACCGCGACGACGCGATCGCCCGGACCGACCAGCAGTTGCGCAGCCAGCATCAGCGCGCTCACGCCCGAACTCGTCACGGCGACCGTATCGACCGGCGTCGCGCCGTGCCGCGCGCTCACGTAGGCCGCGATCGCCCGGCGCAGCGGGACGGTTCCGAGGTTCTGCGTATAGAAGGTTGCGCCGTCGCGCAGCGCCGCCGCGGCCGCGTCGCGAATGAATGCCGGCGTCACGCGATCGGATTCGCCGAACCAGAACGGCAGCGCGTCGGGCACGTCGAAGCCGGCGTTCGCCACCTCCCTGATCAGCGACGGACGCAGCGCCTGGACTGCGCTGCGCGCCGCCGGTGCGCCCGTCGCCGGGCCGACATCTGCGGAATGCGTCATCGAGAACCGCCCCCGTGGAACAGGATCCGCGTAGTGTACCGGCGTGCGCGCCGGATCCGTACCCTCAGTCGAGATCCTCCGCCCGCGCCGGCATCTGGCGCGCGAGCTCCCAGATCGCCTGCGCGGCGGGCGACAGCGACCGGTCGCGGCGGCGCACCAGCTCGACGGTGCGCTCGGTACGCGGCGTCAGCGGCCGCGCGACCAGCGTCGATCCTGCCGGCAGCGGCAGCGACAGCCAGGGCTGCACGCTCACGCCGACGCCGGCCTCGACGAGCCCGAATACCGTCGCCGAATGCCCGAGTTCCTGCATGACGGTCGCATTCACCCGATGGGCAGCCAGCGCAGCGTCGATCAGCGGCCGGCTTCCGGACGCATGGTCGAGCAGCACGAGGCGCTCGCCGTCGAGTGCCGTCCACGGCACCTCCGCCCGCGCCGCAAGCGGATGATCGGCGCGCGCGACCAGGCAGAACGAATCGGTCATCAACGGTTCGCACACGAGATCCGCAACGGTGAGCGGCCCGATGACAACGCCGAAATCGACCTCGCTCGACTTCACCTTGCGCAGCACGTCGCTCTGCACGTCGTCGCGCAAGCCAAGTGTGACGAACGGGAACTGGCGCTCACACGACGCGACGACACGCGGCATCAGCCGGCACGCGATCGTCGGGCTCGCGGCGACGATCACGCGCCCTCGCCGCTGCTCGCCGATCTCGCGAATCTCGCGCAGCGTGTCGTCGAGATCGTCAATCAGGCGGGACACGCTCGCGATCAGGTTTGCTCCGACATCGGTCAACTGCACGTCGCGCGTCGTCCGGTCGATCAGCTTCAGCCCGAGCTCTGTCTCGAGCTCACGCACACAACGGCTCACCGCGGACTGCGTGAGTCCGATCTCGTCGCCCGCGCGGCTGAAGCTCCTGAGCCGCGCAACCTCGATGAAGACGCGAAGCTGGCGCAGCGTTACGTTCATCCCCTCACCTCATCAATCGTGGATACCGATGCGCGATTTTAATGCGCGAAACGCGCTTCGATGTGCGAATCCGGCATCGACCACCCATGTTTCGCTGCGGTGCAATATTCGCGCGAACGCACGCGGCACGGGCGAAGTGCACAAGATTGGTGATTGTCCCGATTTGCTGGCGGGTTATTTTGGCGTCTTATACGCCCCTAGCTGACTTAGCCGTTAGCCCGCTGCCAAGCGGCTCTCAAGGGAATCGCCTCCGACGTGGCACACATCGTGCTTTACCTGACGCACAGGGCGCAGGTTTTCGTCGGACGGAGGGCAGAAACGCCGCTGCCGGCCAACCGGACGCCCCCACCCGGCACTCGACGTTCGAGTGCCTGAAGAGTGCGCGGCGCAGGGCAGCGCACCGGAGTTAGCTTCGCTGAGGTGAGGACATGATGCTGTTCGACGATTTGAGAGATAACGAGTGGGCGCTGGTCGAGGGTCTGTTTTGCTCGGAACCCGCACGAAGCGAACGGCGCGGCCGTCCCCGCGTGGAGGCCCGTTCCGTGGTCAATGCCGTGCTGTGGGTACTGTCGACGGGTGAAGGCTGGTCCAAGCTGCCGGGCCGCTATCCGTCGCCGCCGACCTGCCGCCGTCGCTTCGACGAATGGCAGGCAGACGGTACGCTCGCCGAAATCGTCAAGCGACTCGGCACGAGCGGCCGCCAGATCTCGTTGCGCGGTCGCATCGGGGCAAGCGCGGCGAAGCCGCCGGCACCGCCGAGCCGCGACCGGCTGCGCGGCGCGTTCTGGACCAATCCGGAATCCTGGCGCGCCCCCGTGAAGATGGCGTAACGCATGCTCGATCGGGCGGCTTCGGCCGCCCGGTTTCTTTCAGCGCCTCGTTCATCGCATGGCGCTCGCGTCGTCGTCGGTCACCGGTGTCGTGCTGCGATACATCTCTTTACTATTATTTACAGCAAACCTGCCCTCCCGCGCTTACCTTAGCGTCATATCAACAAGCTGCGCCGGCGGCTTGAAGGGAGCCCCCGCCATGAAACCAATGTCACTGCTCGTCGCATGCGGCATTGTCATTTCACTGGCGCTGACCGCCCCCGCTCGCGCCGATGATCGCGGCAAGCAGCCTCACCGCCAGCAAGAGCACCGGAATACCCTTCGCCAGCAACCGCCTGCGACGGCGTCCAATCGGCAGACCGTGCCGCGCGGCGACTTGCGCGGCGACATCGCCAGCAACGCACGAGCGCGCATCGGCTCGCAGCCGTCCGAGTTGCCGCGCCATCCGTAGCCCGGCAACCTGCAGGTTTTCGTCAAAGAAAATTCCCCGATTCGGGAACTGCTCGATATGCGACGAGTCACATTCGTTGCCATGAGCACAGCGTGGCAACAGCAAAAGTATCCGGTACGCCCGTATCCTCGCGATACGGGCTTTTTTTCGGAGTGTCGCGCGGGATGGGTGCGCGAGGACAGGCGCGCGCCGCTACAGGCGGCTTTCGAGAATCGCCACGGCACTGGCTTCGCTCAATGCGTAGTCGTCCATACGGCGGTCGGTCCAGGAAAGTAATTTCTCGTCGCGCTCGAGGCGCGCACATTCGGCTCGACCGTTGTCGGTCAGCACCGCGATGTCGACCGGAGCATGAAAACCCGGTGCGGGAGCAACGGTCTTCTGCCTGACCGTGTCCATCAGTCCTAGCGACCGGAGATACTCGAACACGCCCGGGCGGCGCGCCCACGGTACCTGGCGGTACTGCACTCGTCTCAATGCGTCGAGCACCGCTTCGTTGGAATACGTGGCCATCTCGATTCTTTCTTAAAGTGCAGCGACAATGCGAAGCGGCGCGCCGGGCGGGAGCTCCGCCCGCCGATACCGCCACCGATTCTGGGGGCCGACGTTCGGCGTCGCGTTAGGGCCGGATCGTCAGCCGTCCATAAAAAGACACCATACCCCAATCAAATTGATTCTGTTCGATTCATTTGTACTTCTCTTCATCTGTTTCATGCTCTGCCGCAAGCGGCGGCGACAGATCGCAATCGCCGGCGTCGCGGTGTGCTGGCTGCTCGCAACCGGCTGGCTCGCGGCGCCGCTCATCGCGTGGACCGAGGCCGGCGTGACGCCGGTCGAGCACCCCGACATGCACGGCCGCACCACGTTGATCACCCTCGGCATCGGCACGCGGCGCGGCGAAACCGGCCTGCGGGTGCCGCCCGACGGCGAAGCGCGCATCCGCAAGACCGCCGCGCTCTATCGCACGTGCCTGCAGCAGGCCACACGCTGCACCGTGGTGATGTCGGGCGGCGACCCGCAACATCACGGCGAAACCGAGGCGGCTGTCTACGGGCGCCGGCTGGTGGCGGAAGGCGTCGCTCTCGGCGACCTCGTGCTCGAGCCGAACAGCCGTACGACCTACGAAAATGCGAAATTCACTGCTTCTATACTACGCTCACAACATGACGACACGCGCATTCTCGTCGCGTCGTCGTACCAGATGCGCCGCGCATTGCTCGATTTCCGCCACTTCGGCATCGATCCGCAGCCCGTTTATTCGAACCGCCGGCGCGCTCAGATGGGCTTGCTGCCCCGCTGGCACAATCTGGAAGACGCGAACCAGGCGTTGCACGAGCTGGTCGGCATCGCGCAATTCCACGTCTATCGATGGCTCGGCTGGTTCTGACGGCGCGACGGGCACCCGAGCAAAAGCGACGGTGCCGCCCCGGGATGGCATGCGCGTGACGGAACGCACGAAGTGTTGCGCGACTTCAACGAGGCCTTGCGCTGCGCCGCGATCCGATGCACATTGATCCGTCACTTTTGTTACACTCGACACGCACTCGATTGCAGTCGCCAGACAAAACGGCAACATTCGGGTTCATCACCACTTAGCGGAGGTAAAGCAATGAAGAAGACGTCCCTGGCTATTCTGGTCGCGATGTCGGCGCTGACTGGCGCAGCGTATGCGCAAGAGAGCACGCAAATCCAGACCATTACCGATCCGGCAAAGATCTCCGAGATCGAGCAGCGCGCACAGGCACTGCAACAGCAGCAGGCAGCCGAGGCTGCACAGCCGGCGGCGCAGGAAGAGCATCACCACGCCAAGAAGGCGATGCATCACAAGGCAGCGAAGAAGGCCGGCAAGAAGGCCGCTCCGGCAGAAGCTGCCAGCCAGTAAGTTCGGCGGCACCGCACACGCGAAAAGCCGAATCCGGGCAACCGGGTTCGGCTTTTTTGGTTGCGGCGCCTGCGCGCTGTGCTAAAGTCGCGCACCGAAATTTTCCACCCGTGCGCACCCCGGTGCGGAGGACAGCATGAGCAACATTCAACTCGACATCGAGTGGACCGAAGAAGCCACTCGCAAGATCAAGCAACTGATGCCGCGCGGCTCGACCGACGCCTTCCTCGCATTGCCACCGATCGAGTGCCTGCCGATGGAGGGCGACGTGCTTTTCCTCGGCCCGCAAGGCAAGCAGCAACCGTTCATCGTCGCCGAACGCCAGTATCATCACGACGGCGATGCCGACTGGACGATCATCCTGATTCTCGACGTCCCTAGCACGTCGCACTGACGGATCGCAGCGGCCGGCAACGCGTCCGGCCGCGCCACCCCGCTCACACGAATCTCCACAGCTCGCGGATCCCGGAACGATCGTTCCGTCCGCGACCGCTCCGCGGCAAGCCAGAATGTGCGACGAATGCGCATGCACGGCCAACGCAGCCTTACCCTCCCAACGCTCGACCAATACGAATCCCCGCGGCCGGGTTGGCACGCACTCGCTTTGCCGCCCCACAAAAAAAATTGCCCGCGCTTCAGAAGAAGCGCGGGCGAAACCGTCGCCCTACGAGGAAAGGCGACGGGGCCATCGGGATCCGCGCATGGCGCGGATCGTCATCGGTTTTGCGCCGGCGCTTGCAGCACCGGCATCTGAAGACGTGGATACCGTTGGTCGGACGGTCACGAAGCCACCCGCTCTCTGACGCCACCCTCCCTGTCCTCACGATTCCACCTTATAAAGCAGTTTGCGTGCCAGGCACATTTACGAAAGTACGCCGTTGATCCATAAGGATATTTTCTGCGGTCATGACGATGTAACACCTGTTCTGCGGCCGTAACGCGCGGATGTTACGTAACGTCACGACGAGGGATCGAACGCCCCGCACTCGCCGGCGCCAGCACGCGCGACAATGAAAAAAGCCCGCCGGAAGGCGGGCTTTTTCGAAGGCCGGGATCGTGCCGCGATCAGCGCAGCTGATTCACGAGCAGCCCCATGATCTGCCGGGCCGGCGTCGATGTATCGATCGCACCCGAATCGTCGACGACTGCGACGCGCGTCTGGTCGGACGACAGCGCCTTCACGTTGACGCGATACTGCTTCGCCTGCTTTTCCTTCTTGCCGTGGAACAGCTGGCTCCAGAAGCCCTGCTCGGCCGCGCTGATGTCCTTCGGATCGACATAACGCACGAAATACAGGCCCTTCGTGCGATCGCGATCGTCGACCGTGAAGTTCGCGCGATCGAGCGCGAGGCCGACGTGCAGCCACGAACGGTCGTACGGCTCGCCGAGCGTGACTTCGGACGGAACCGCAGCCGAGTCGACGTCGTTCGCTTGCGACGACGTACGCGCGACGTTCTGCGCGGCGATCGCCGCGGCGGCTGCCTTCGATGCGTCGGTGTCCGCCTTCTTGTCCTTCGGCACCGTGTTGTCGTTGATGTTCGCGATCGGCGGCTCGCCATTCTTCGCACGCTGCTCGTTCTGGGCGAGCACCGCCATCAGCCGCTTCAGGTATTCCGTCTCGAGCGCCGGATCGTTCGGCTTTGCTTCCCACTTGCTCGAATCGTTGTTCGCACCGGTGATCGCTTCGCGCATGCCCTTCTGGCTGATGAACACGTAGGTGCCGCCGTTCGGGGCCGAATCGAGGCGCGTGCGGTACTTGTTGCGCTCGGCCGTCACGTACGAGTTGCCCATCGCCTTCGAGATCACGCTACGGATCAGCCCGTCGTTGATCTGCGGGTGGGTCTCGTTCCAGTCGGTTTCCATCACGCCCTTGTCGCGCTGGTCGACGACGAGCAGGAAGCCCTGCTCCTGCCAGAAGCGGCGAACTTGCGGCCAGATGTCGGCGGGCTTCTTGCCGTCGATCACGAGCCAGCTCTCGGTGCCGTCGCGCTGGATATGCATGCCGGACACGGCGGGCGCGACGGTGTCCAACGCGGGTGCCGCTTGCTGGACCTGCTGAAGCGCAGACAGGGAAGTCGCGCCGCCCTGCGGCGGCAGCGAACGCTGATCGGCCGTCTCGTCAAGCATGTTGGGCGGCACTGCGAGCGACGCTTCCTTCGATTTCGAATCGCTCTTGTAGTCCACTTTCGTGGGCGACGACGTACCGCAACCGGCGACGAGCGCGCCCGTGGCGAGCACTGCAGCGAACCGCATGGTAAGACGAAGATCAGTCATGTTCGGGGAATCCTCTTCCGCTAAATCACGGCGCTTTCCGTGGATCAACCTTGCATTTTACCGGGGCCGCGCCGGGATGTGCAAAAAAGCGACGGCCAAGAAAAAACCCGCGTCAGCCTGAACTGACGCGGGTTCTTTATCTGGTCGGGGCGAGAGGATTTGAACCTCCGACCACCTGCACCCCATGCAGGTACGCTACCAGGCTGCGCTACGCCCCGAAAGAAAAAAATTATAACAGACAGTTGTCCGGTTTAGAACGGGTCGCATGCATTTTGTGAATGTTCCTGCGAAATTTTTTCGAGGTGGCGTGACACCACGTGACGCCCTCGACGCGGGCGGCAACGCGCATCCGGCCGCGCCTATGCGCCGGCCATGCGATCCGCCCAATGCTCACCGCTTGCGCGCGACACAGATGACCGTGAGGCCCGCCATCCGATTGAACCGGAACATCGGCAACTCGGCCCGGCAGATCAGCTTGAGCAAACCATTGACGACCGGATGGTGCCGGCGCAATTGCGACGCCGGTTCGCGCGGTTGCCGACGCGCCCGCTCGCTCAGCCGCAATGCCGCCGCGAGCGGAAACGTGAGGCCGAAGTAGTAGGCGCCGTGCTCGACCTCCAGTCCCGCACGACGCGCGACGTCTTCAAGACCGTCGAGCGTGTACCTGCGCTTGTGCTCGAGAAAATCGTCATGCGCGCTCCAGAGGAACTGAAACGCGGGAACCGTGATCAGGAACCGGCTGCCCTTCGGCGCGCCCGCCACATATCGCGCAAGCAGCCCGACATCGTCATCGACGTGCTCGAGCACATCCATCAGCAACACGAGATCGGCATCGAATCGATCGACGGCGCGCCGAAAATGGACGGGCTTGCCGGCTGCCTCCCCGTCGGTATCGTCGGGGTAGCTCGTATCGACACACCACGCTTCGGTCGCCTGCGTGCGCTCGAGCAAATGCTTGGAAAAGAACCCCGAGCCCGCGCCGACGTCGAGTATCCGGCTCGCGTCCGACGGGCCCAGGAACCGACGGATCGCGCGCGCCTTCGACGCGTAGTACCAGTGATCGCCTACATCCGCTCCCAATACGTCGAGCTCCTTCAGATCCATGACGCCTCCCCCGTGTCGGCCACCATGCTGATCCATCCAGCCACTGATGCCGATCTTACCGCGCCTCGGCCGTGGCACCCACGACAAGTTGCGTGAATCGCACCGGCAATCCACGTTGCGTCCTAATCGAAAAGGACGATGGCCGTTTCGCCGCGGATCGCTACCGTGCGCTTGCCCGGCGCGAGATTGACGCGAGATCGACGCGCACGGCACATCGTCCGGCTGCACATGCCGACCGAAACGGCACCGCCGCGCTTTGTCGCGCCGTGCGGCGTGCCGCCAGCGGTTTCGGTCGCAACCGCGGTCGCGACTTCCTGTCACCGTCTCCGAAAAAGGCCAGTGAATGAATCAGAAAAACGAAATTTCCCGTCGACACTTTCTCCAGCTGGGTGCGGGCACGCTCGGCATCGCGCTGGGAAGCACATCGCTTCTGTCCGCGTGCGGCGGCGACTCGATCGCGGTCGCCCCCGTCACGACGCCCAGGCTCGGGTCGGCAGCGAACTTTCGTGACACCGCGGGACCCGACGGAACGGGCTATGCCATCGCGAGTGGCGCAGCGATGAAAAAAGGCGTGATCTACCGGTCTTCCGCGCTCGCGTTGTCCGCGGCCGACCTCGCTACGGTCGATACGCTCGGCATCACGCAGGTGTGCGACCTGCGCACGACTTCCGAGATCCAGGCGCAGCCGGATGTGCCATTGGGCGGCGCCACGTGGCAGAACCTCAACGTGCTCGGCGTCGCCAATCTCAACCCGCTTCCGACCAGTGGCGCGACGGCCGCGGCCTTCATGCAGCGCATGTATCGGGCGTTCGTGACGTCGGAAACGGCGCGGACGAGTTACCACACGCTATTCGCCGGCTTTGCCGCGTCCGGCGGCAACCTGCTCTTTCACTGCACGGCCGGCAAGGATCGCACCGGCTGGGCGACGGCCATTCTGCACACGATCCTCGGCGTCCCCCAGCAGACGATTCTTGCCGACTATTTGCTGACCAACGTCTACAGCGCGTCGCAAATCGCCGCCTATGTCGCGCAGGCGCGCAAGAGCGGCGGCCAGGATGCGGCGGACATGATGGCCGCGCTGCAGAGCGCGCAGGACGCTTATCTGCAGGCGGCATTCGACCAGGCCGTCACGTCGTACGGCTCGATGGCGTCGTACATCGATAACGGCCTGCAGCTGGACCAGCCGACGCAGAATGCGATCCGGCAGCGCATGCTGGTCTGATCGGCCGTGCCGGCGACGACAGCGATACCGCATCCGTCGCCGAGCCGCCGCAAAACCAAACGACCGTTTGATCTTGCCGCCCTGCCACCGGGAATCCGTTGTCCTGTCGTGCGCCGCCCGGCCTTGCCCGGACGCCCGTTGTTTGGTAACGCCGCTCTAGCGCGCTATGCCACACTGCACGGCATCGACGTCCGCGCCGCGCACCGGCCGCGCGCCCTCGTCGATCACGACAAGACTTGGAGACAGACGATGCGGAATGCGGTCCGGCGCGGCCATCGCACGCCTTTGGCAATTTTCGACTGGATGGCTGCCCCGCGACGCGCGGCGGCCTCGGTTTCACACGGCACCTCCCGTGCACTCGGCTGCGGCACGCTGGCGCTCGCGCTGCTCTGCGCCGGTTGCGCGGAACCAGCCGCGCAGCGTGACGGCAACGCGTCGGTCGCCTCGACGAAAATCGAGCGAGCCAAGGCCGAACGTCTCGCCCATGAGCAGCAGATCGGCCGCACCGTGCCGTCGCTCGCGTCGATCCGCCTCACGCAGCCGCGCCCATTCACGCTGCGCGACTCGGGCCAGAACGGTGCGATGACGTTTCTGCGCGATGTCGATTTCCGCATCGTTAACAACCTCGGCTTCTTCATCCACCAGCTGTCCGCGACACTCGTGCCGACGCAGGCCGGCGCGCCGATCGTGTTCGATGATCCGACGAGCTTCGAGATCGACGTGCACGAAGGCACGGTCACACTCGACAACACGAAGCTGACCGCACTCTTCGACACCTACATCTTCGGTTACCGCAACGCACCGCTGCGCAAGCTCGCCGTATCGGCCGGCGACGGCGTGATCCACCTGCAAGGCGAGTTGCAGCGCGACGGCTGGGTGCCGTTCTCGCTGACCGGCACGCTGGCGATCCGCGACGGCAGTCAGCTCGTGTTCCATCCGAGCGGCGTGCGCGTATCGGGCATCAATGCGCAGCCGGTGATGCACGCGGCCAACGTGAAGATGGCCGACCTGCTGAAGGTCGAGACACCGATCGCACGGCTCGTCGGCGACGACCTCGTGATGTCGGTCGACAAGCTGATGCCGCCGCCGCGGCTGAAGATCCGGATCACCGCGCTGCGCGTGACGCCGGCCGGACTCGACCTGACGCTCGACGACGGCTCGCACGCCGGCTTCGCGCTGCCCGCGAATGCGCCGCAACAGGCGATGTACATTCGCGGTGGCGACGTGAAATTCATGCGCTCGATGCCGATGAACGCCGACATCCTGATCAGCCCCGTCGATCCGACGAAGCGCGACCAGAATTTCGTATTCGACCTGTACCACTATCGCGACCAGGTGTCGGCCGGTTATTTCAATTTCGACGAAAGCGGTGCGATGGCGATCCGGATGCCGTCGTATGCGGGCCCCGCGAGCGGCGCGCCGCTGGGCAATGCGGCAGCACGCCTGAACGACAGCTTCCTCGCCGCGCAGCAGAACGCGTTGCGCGACTTGCGCCAGCACTGGGAAGCGTTTGCGCTCGCGGCCACCGGAGCACAGCCCGGCATGCAGAAAGTCTCGATGCGACGCTCGTCAACCACGCCGTTCAACGAACGGCACGTGTCGAACCGCAACCCGACGATCCACCTGCACAACGTCGACTTCAACCTGTCCGGCGACATCGGCTTCCACGTCGAGGATCTCGATGTGCAGCTCATCGCGAAACGGCCGGGCGAACCGGTCGACCTCGACGATCCGAACCAGTACGACATCCGCATTCTCGGCGGGACGGTCGTCGAATCGTGGAAGGCGATGTCGGCGCTCTTCAACAACTATCTGCTCGATTATTCGCCTCGCTCGTTGAATGATCTGCAACTGAGCGCGGATGGCCAGGAACTGCGCGTCCAGGGCGGCATCAAGCTCTGGAATCACGTGCCCGGCGTGTGGCTGCCAACCGACATGAAGGGCTCGCTGTCGGTGCTCGACGACCGGCACCTCGCGTTCAAGCCGTCGCAGGTGTCGGTGCTCGGCATTCCGCAGGCGAAGCTGCTGCGCTCGCTCGGCATCGAACTCGCGTCGCTGACGCCGCTGCAGCGCCGCGGCGCGGAACTGCGCGGCGACACGCTCGTGCTCGATCAGTACACCGTATTTCCGCCGCCGGTGCTGAGCGGAAAGCTCGCCCAGGCGACGGTCGAACGCGACGGACTGCGTCTCACGTTCCGGCGTGCCGCCGACGCACCGGTGCCGAAGCGCCCGCAGATCGACGCACCGAGCTACATGTGGATGGACGGCGGCGACATGAAAATGTTCAACGTACTCGAACTGAATGTGCGCGCACTGATTCGGAACTCTGCCGACGCCGGCCCGATGCGTTTCGACCTGTACGGCTACCGCAGCCAGGTCGCGCAGGGCTCGGTGCGGATGCTGCCGGACGGCACGCTGGTCGTCGACATGGGCAAGCCGAACCCGATCGCATCGCGCTGACAGCGCGGGCCCGCGTGCATGAAAAAAGCCCGGTGGCACTTCGCCAACCGGGCTTTTCTTGATTCGAGCGCCACGCTCAGTCGTGCTTCAGTCCGTCGATCACGTCGAGGAGCGCCTGCCGCAACGCGTTCACGTCGACTATTGCCCCCTGCTTGTCCGGCGCACGCTCATCGGCTGCCGGCATGTCCGGCACGGCCGGTGCAACGGCACCGCGTTCGCTGCCCGGTGAATCGAGCCGGTTGCGCGCCCCGTTGATCGTGAACCCTTGTTCGTACAGCAACTCGCGAATCCGCCGTATCAGCAGCACTTCGTGATGCTGGTAGTACCGGCGATTGCCACGCCGCTTCACCGGCCGCAACTGCGTGAATTCCTGTTCCCAGTAACGCAGCACGTGCGGCTTGACCCCGCACAGCTCACTGACCTCACCGATCGTGAAGTAGCGCTTCGCGGGAATCGGAGGCAAGACGACTTTCTCAACCGTAGTGGTCATCGTCGGTTAACCGTCGGTAAAGGGTGCGCGGCGGCCGCGCGGAGACGTCAACGCGCGGGCGTTATTCCACGCCGTTTTCGACCAGCGCCTTCAGCTTCTGGCTCGCGTGGAAGGTTACGACCCGGCGGGCCGCGATTGGAATCGCCTCGCCCGTCTTCGGATTGCGGCCCGGACGCTGCGGCTTGTCGCGCAGCTGGAAATTGCCGAACCCCGACAGCTTGACGCTTTCACCGTTTTCGAGCGCGTCGCGGATCACTTCGAAAAAAGCCTCGACCATGTCCTTCGCTTCACGCTTGTTCAGCCCGACGCTGTCGAACAGCAGCTCCGCCAGTTCCGCTTTCGTCAGCGTCGGCGTCTCGGTGGACGCCGGCGCCGAAGCGTCGCGGTTCATGGCGCTGCGTTGCGCCGTCAGGAGGGCTTCGAATTCACTCGAGGTCATGTCGTTCATATCTGCCATACAGCGCGTTAAACCAAAACTTACGATGGGGAAAAGCCGCCCGCCAACGGGCGGCCCCTCTCCTTAGCCGCGCAGGCGAGCACCGGCACGAGCCATTCGCTCGACCAGGGTCTGGATCGCCTGATCGACGACCTCGTCCTGTAGCGTGCCAGCCGCGTCCTGCAGCGTCACGCGGAAGGCAAGGCTCTTCTCGTGCGCGGCAAGGCCACCGGAAGTATTTGATTTTGCACGAAATTCGTCGAAGAGTACAACCTTCTGAACGAATCGGCAGGCGTCGTCGGCCAGCGCCTTCTTCATTTCGTCGAAAAGTGCCTGAACCTCGACCGCCTGATCGACCACGACGGCGATATCGCGCCGCACCGGCGGGAATTTCGACACGTCGGTCGGTGCCGGCAGCGCACGCGCGATCAGCGCGTCCGCGTCGATTTCGAACATCACCGGCGCGTGCGACAGCTCGTACTTCTGCATCAGGCGCGGATGCAGCTCGCCGATCCAGCCGACCGCACGACCATCGACTTCGATGCGCGCGCTGCGGCCCGGATGAAGGGCCGGATGTTCGGCCTTCACGAAGCGCGCGGCGGCCGGTGCGAGCAGCGCCTCGAGATCGCCCTTCACGTCGAAGAAATCGACAGCGCGGGTCGCCACGCCCCACTGCTCGTCGACCGCCGGGCCGTACGCGAGCGCGCCGACACGTTTCGGCTGCGTGTAGCCTTCGACGGTCAGCTCGCCGGCCTTCACCGACGGATCGGCGAGGAACACGCGGCCCGCCTCGAACACGCGCACGCGATCCGCGCGACGGTTCAGGTTGTGGCGCAGCACCGAGATCAGGCTGCCGAACAGCGTCGTGCGCATCACCGACAGCTGGCTCGCGATCGGGTTCAGCAGGCGGATCGGGTTGTCGTTGCCGGCGAAATCGTGCTCCCACTCCGCATCGACGAAGCTGAAGTTGACCGTTTCCGCGTAGTCGCGCGCCGCAAGCGCATGACGGATGTCGTGGATCGAACGCTGCGTCTCGTTGGTCGCGCGCATCTCGCTCGTCGCGACCGGCGGACGCGCCGGAATCTTCTCGAAGCCGTAAATGCGTGCGACTTCCTCGATCAGGTCTTCCTCGATCTCGATGTCGAAGCGGTGCGACGGCGGCGTGACCAGGAACGCGTCGTCGTCACGCTCGAACGGCAGGCCGAGGCGCGTGAAGATGTCCGCGATCTCGTCGGCGTCGATCTTCACGCCGATGATGCGGTTCGCGCGCGATACGCGCATCTTCACCGGCGCGCGCTGCGGCAGGTTGACCGCCTGATCGTCGATCGGGCCGGCCTTGCCGCCGCAGATCTCGAGAATCAGTTGAGTAATGCGCTCGACGTGCTCGACGGTCGTCGCGTAGTCGACGCCGCGCTCGAAGCGATGGGCCGCATCGGTCGAGAAGTTGTACTTGCGCGCGCGGCCACGGATACTGTCCGGCCACCAGAACGCGGCTTCCAGGTAGATGTTGGTCGTGTCGAGCGTGACGGCCGTGCTGTCGCCGCCCATGATGCCCGCGAGGCTTTCAACGTGGCGGTCGTCCGCGATCACGCCGACCGTTTCGTCGAGTTCGACCGTATTGCCGTTCAGCAGCTTCAGCGACTCGCCGCGCTTGCCCCAGCGCACCTCGATGCCGCCGTGGATCTTGTCCAGGTCGAACACGTGCGACGGACGCCCGAGCTCGAACATCACGTAGTTCGAGATGTCGACGAGCGCCGACACGCTGCGCTGGCCCGAACGCTCGAGGCGCTCGACCATCCATTGCGGCGTCTTCGCATGCGCGTTCACGCCGCGGATCACGCGGCCGGAGAATCGGCCGCACAGATCGGGCGCGGCAATGCGCACGGGCAGCGTCTCGTCGAGCTCGACGCGCACCGGACGGATATCGACCGGCGTCAGCGGAGCGCCGGTGATCGCGGCCGTCTCGCGCGCGATGCCGAACACGGACAGGCAATCGGCCTTGTTCGGCGTCAGCTTGATTTCGAAGATCGTGTCGTCGAGATTGAGCGTGTCGCGGATGTCCTGACCGACCGGCGTGTCTTCCGGCAGGATCAGCAGGCCGCTGTGGTCTTCGGACAGCTTCAGTTCGCGCGCCGAGCACAGCATCCCCTGGCTCTCCACGCCGCGCAGCTTCGACAGCTTGATCGCGAACGGCTTGCCGCCCTCTTCCGCCGGCGGCAGTTCCGCGCCGACCAGTGCGACCGGCACCTTGATGCCGGGCGCCACGTTCGGTGCGCCGCAAACGATATTCAGCGTCGCGCCGGTGCCGGCGTCGACCTGGCAGACATTGAGCTTGTCCGCATCCGGATGCTTGACGACTTCGAGCACGCGGCCGACGACGATCTTCGACGTCGGCGGCGCAGCCTTGCTCAGCGATTCGACTTCGAGCCCCGCCATCGTCAGCGCGTGCGACAGTTCGTCGGTCGTCAGCTGCGGGTCGACAAAGGTTCTCAACCAGGATTCAGGGAATTGCATGGATGTCTACGTTCGAAACAGGTTAGATCGACGCCCGGGCCCCGTCGGAAACGTCCGGCGGGGCGTGCGCGGGCACATGTCGGCGCGGCGCGTGCGTTATGCGAACTGGCGCAGGAAACGCAGATCGTTCTCGAAGAACAGCCGGAGATCCTGCACGCCGTAGCGCAGCATCGTCAGGCGCTCGAGGCCGCTGCCGAACGCAAAGCCGATGTAGCGCTCGGGATCGAGGCCCATGTTGCGGATCACGGTCGGATGCACCTGCCCCGAGCCCGAGATCTCGAGCCATTTGCCGGCGTTCTTGCCGTGCTCGAACATCATGTCGATCTCGGCCGACGGTTCCGTGAACGGGAAATACGATGGACGGAAGCGCACGAGGATGTCGTCGCGCTCGAAGAATTTCTTCAGGAAATCGGTATAGACGCCCTTGAGGTCGGCGAAGCTGATATTTTCGTCGATCCACAGCCCCTCGACCTGATTGAACATCGGCGAGTGGGTCGCATCGCTGTCCACGCGATACGTGCGGCCCGGCGCGATCACCTTGATCGGCGGACGGTTCATGCGCGCGTAACGCACCTGCATCGGGCTCGTGTGCGTGCGCAGCAGCAGCTGGCGGCCGTCGGCATCCTTGCCTTCGACGTAGAAGGTGTCCTGCATCGAACGCGCCGGATGGTTCTCCGGGCTGTTCAGCGACGTGAAGTTGTACCAGTCGGTCTCGATTTCGGGACCGTCGGCCACGTCGAAACCGATCGAGCGGAAAATCTGTTCGACGCGCTCCCACGTGCGCATCACCGGGTGCAGGCTGCCTGCACCGGCGCCGCGGCCCGGCAGCGTGACGTCGATCGCCTCGGCGGCGAGGCGCTGGTTCAGCAACGCGTCGGCCAATGCCTGACGGCGTGCGGTCAGCGCGGCTTCAACCTGCTGCTTCGCGACGTTGATGCGTGCGCCTTCGGTCTTGCGTGCTTCGGGATCGAGCTTGCCGAGGCCCTTGAGCAACTCGGTCAGCGCACCCGACTTGCCGAGAAATCGTGCTTTCTCGTTTTCGAGCGTGGTGATGTCGGCAGCCTGTTCGAAGGACTGCTGCGCGTCGGCGACAATCTGGTCCAGATCCATAGATCCCATCATTTCCAACGTCATTCGGTCTTGGCGAGCAAATCTGCCCACCAAACAAAAAAGGGGCTCGGAAGAGCCCCGTTTTCGCTGCAGCGGCCGAAACTACCGGAACATCGCTGCAACTAACCACGCAGTGCTAATTTCGCAATTAGGCTGCAACGGCGGCTTTCACCTGCTGGACGATCGCAGCAAAAGCAGCCTTGTCGAACACCGCCATGTCGGCCAGGACCTTGCGGTCGAGTTCGATCGACGCCTTCTTCAGGCCGTTGATGAACACGCTGTAGGTCATGTCGTGCTGGCGAACTGCCGCGTTGATACGCGTGATCCACAGTGCGCGGAACACACGCTTCTTGTTGCGGCGATCGCGGTACGCGTACTGACCAGCGCGCATCACCGCCTGCTTGGCGATGCGGTAGACGTTATTGCGACGGCCGCGATAACCCTTGGCCAGCTTGATGATCTTCTTGTGGCGGGCCCGTGCGGTTACCCCACGTTTGACTCGAGGCATGTTTCTCTCCTTAGAGTATCAGTTGAGGGGTTACGCGAACGGCAGCATTGCGCGGACGGAGTTCAGATCGGAATCATGAACTGCCGTTGCGCCGCGCAGGTGACGCTTGTTCTTCGTGGTTTTCTTGGTCAGGATGTGACGCTTGAAGGCTTGACCGCGCTTGACGGTACCGCCCGGACGCACCACGAAGCGCTTTGCAGCACTCTTCTTGGTCTTCATCTTAGGCATGACGAACAACTCCAGTTTATTAGATGGCGATGGGTGTGCGGTTGGCATGCGCCCTTGACCCGCCCTTCGAAACCCAGTCCACTTGTGTACGGCGAACCGCTTGCGCAGCCGCCGTCATTGTTGGCGCGCCGCCCTGACCGGGCAACGCACCGAACCACTTTCGAACCTGCGCGCCGTGCGCGCGGGCCCGTTACTTCTTTTTCTTCGGCGAGAGCACCATGATCATCTGGCGCCCTTCCATCTTCGGCATCTGCTCGACCTGGCCGACTTCCTCGAGATCCGTGCGCAGACGTTCCAGCATCCGCATGCCGATCTCTTGGTGAGCCATTTCACGGCCGCGGAAACGCAACGTGATCTTCGTCTTGTCGCCCTCTTCGAGGAAGCGCATGAGATTGCGGAGCTTGACGTTGTAGTCACCGTCATCGGTACCCGGGCGGAATTTGACTTCCTTCACCTGGATGACCTTCTGCTTCAGCTTCGCTTCGTGCTGCTTCTTGGACTCCTGATACTTGAACTTGCCGTAGTCCATCAGACGGCAGACCGGAGGAACCGCTTGCGGCGCGATTTCCACCAGATCAACATCCAGTTCTTCCGATTTACGGAAAGCATCAGCGAGTTTTACGATACCGAGCGGTTCGTTCTCGATCCCGACCAGACGCACTTCCGGCGCAGAGATTTCACCGTTGATGCGATGCGACGACTTATCAGTAGCGATGTTACGTTTCCTCTAAAAATTAAAAAAACGAGCCGCGCTGCCAGGGCGGTTACTTGAACGAGCGCAGGTCTTCCTGCAGACGCTCAACGAAGGCTTCGATCGGCATAACGCCAAGATCGACGCCGCCTCGGGCACGCACGGCTACCGTTTGCGCATCACGCTCCTTATCACCCACGACGAGGAGATAAGGCACCTTTTCCAGCGTGTGCTCGCGTATTTTATAGCTAATCTTCTCGTTGCGCAAATCGCCCGCCACTCTAACCCCTTGTTTTTGCAACGTTTGGGTCAGAGAGTGCGCATATTCCACCTGACTTTCGGCGATATTGAGCACAACTGCCTGGAACGGCGCGAGCCAGGCCGGCATCGCGCCGGCATGGTGCTCGATCAGAATGCCGAGGAATCGCTCCATCGAACCGACGATCGCACGGTGCAGCATCACCGGCCGGCGGCGGCTGTTGTCTTCCGCGACGTACTCGGCGCCGAGGCGCTCCGGCAGCACCATGTCGAGCTGCAGCGTGCCGCACTGCCACGAACGGCCGAGCGCATCCTTGATGTGGTATTCGATCTTCGGGCCATAGAACGCACCCTCGCCCGGCAGCTCTTCCCACGACAGGCCGCACGCCGTCAGCGCGTCGCGCAGGCCCTGCTCGGCGCGATCCCAGGTTTCATCCGTGCCCGCACGTTGTTCGGGGCGCAGCGACAGCTTGATGTCGATGTGATCGAACCCGAAATCCTTGTACACGCTCATCGCCAGCGTATTGAACGCGATCGACTCGGCGATGAACTGCTCTTCGGTACAGAAGATGTGCGCATCGTCCTGCACGAAGCCGCGCAC
Source organism: Burkholderia sp. Tr-862 (assembly GCF_011753085.1). Classification (NCBI taxonomy): domain Bacteria; kingdom Pseudomonadati; phylum Pseudomonadota; class Betaproteobacteria; order Burkholderiales; family Burkholderiaceae; genus Burkholderia; species Burkholderia sp. Tr-862. The sequence continues at coordinate 12,542 of NZ_VWWG01000003.1, read as the reverse complement.
GCGCATCAGGCCGTGCAGCGCGCCCGATGCCTCGTTGCGGTGGCACGAACCGAATTCCGCGTAGCGCAGCGGCAGATCGCGGTACGAGCGCAGGCCGTGGTTGAACACCTGAACGTGCCCCGGACAGTTCATCGGCTTGATCGCGTAGTCGCGCTTCTCCGACTCCGTCGTGAACATGTTCTCGCGATAGTTCTGCCAGTGGCCCGACGCTTCCCACAGCGAGCGGTCCATGATCATCGGCGTCTTGATCTCGAGGTAGCCGGCGTCGTTCACGCGGCGGCGCATGTACTGCTCGACCTGCTGCCACAGCGCCCAGCCCTTCGGATGCCAGAACACCATGCCCGGCGACTCTTCCTGCATGTGGAACAGGTCGAGCTGCTTGCCGAGCTTGCGGTGGTCGCGCTTTTCCGCTTCCTCGAGCATGTGCAGGTATTGATCCTGGTCTTCCTTCTTCGTCCAGGCCGTACCGTAGATGCGCTGCAGCTGCTCGTTCTTCGAGTCGCCGCGCCAGTACGCGCCCGCGACCTTCATCAGCTTGAAGACCTTCAGCTTGCCGGTCGACGGCACGTGCGGGCCGCGGCACAGGTCCGTGAAGCCGCCGTGCGAGTACAGCTTGATTTCGTCGCTTTGCGGAATCGATTCGATGATCTCGGCCTTGTACTTCTCGCCGATGCTGCGGAAATAGCCGGCCGCCTCGTCGCGCGACACGACGCGGCGCGTCACCGGCTCGTCCTTCTTCGCGATTTCCTGCATGCGCTTTTCGATCTTTTCCAGATCTTCGGGCGTAAACGGGCGGTTATACGAGAAGTCGTAGTAGAAGCCGTTGTCGATCACGGGACCGATCGTCACCTGCGCATCCGGATACAGCTCCTTCACCGCGTACGCGAGCAAGTGCGCGGTCGAGTGACGGATGATGTCGAGACCGTCGGCATCCTTGTCCGTGACGATCGCGAGCGCTGCGTCGCGATCGATGACCGTGGACGTGTCGACGAGCTCGCCGTCGAGCTTGCCTCCAAGCGCAGCCTTCGCGAGGCCGGGACCGATCGAGGCCGCAACCTCGGCAACTGTCACCGGATGCTCGTATTGTCGAACTGAGCCGTCAGGCAAGCGTATCGAAACCATAGCAATCTCCGTGATGCCGACAGTGGGCGGCAAACCAGGTACGCGATATAAAAAATCACGCGCGAAATTTCGCGACAAAAAAAATGCGGCCCCGCTTTCGAGGGGCCGCATTCGATACTTCACTCAGGCTGAAAGGGCGAAAACGTTCCTCGACTAGCGTCGCTCCGAAAAGGTTTCGGTCAACGTTCGCGGTGTCATAACCGTATTCGCCCTGTTCGCGTTGAGTTATCTACTGCATCGAATACCCGGAAACCGGGCATTCTCAATTCGTTGGTAGGCTCGATTGGACTCGAACCAACGACCCCCACCATGTCAAGGTGGTGCTCTAACCAGCTGAGCTACGAGCCTAGAGAAGCTAAGATTATATGGAGCTAACGCCGGCTTGGCAAGCGTTTTTATGCGGCCGCAGTAAAACGATTGCGTTCCGCCCCCATTACAGGGACGTCATGTCTTGCGCCCCGCCCGCACGACGCCCTGCACTTCGCCAAGCAGCGTGCACGCACGCTGCACCTGCGCGGAATTCGACACCTCGACCGTGAACTGCATGAACGCCGCATTGCGGCGACTCTGCGTCTTCACGCCCACCACGTTCATTTTCTCGCGCGCGAACACTTCGGAGATGTCACGCAGCAAGCCTTGCCGGTCGCTCGCCTCGATCATCAGGTCGACCGGATAGACGGACACGCCGCGTCCGCCCAGCACGTCGGCCGACCAGGTCGTCTGCAGCACGCGCTCCGGCGCCCGCTCGGCCATCCGCCGGAACGTCGGGCAGTCGCTGCGGTGGATCGACATCCCCTTGCCGCGCGTGACGAAACCGCTGATCGGGTCGGGCGGCGCCGGACGGCAGCAGCGCGCAAGCTGGGTCAGCAGCGCATCGACGCCGACCACCAGCACGCCGGTCGACGCGCCGTGCGCGACACTCGCCCCGCTGCTGCGCTTCTCGAAATCGGCGGGCGCCTCGGGCGCATGCTCGGGCGGCGGCGCATCGGACAGCGCGTGCTCGACGTTGCGCAGGCTGAATTCTTCCTTGCCAACGACCGAGAACAGTTCGTCGGGTGACTTGAAGCCGAGCTTCGCGGCGAGGTTGTCGAGATTGACCGACGTCTTGCCCTCGCGCTGCAGCGTCTTTTCGACGAGCGCGCGGCCATGCGCGATGTTCTCTTCCTGCTCGATCGAGTTGAACCACGCCCGCACCTTCTGTCGCGCACGCGAACTCTTCAGGTAGCCGAGCTGCAGGTTCAGCCAGTCGCGCGACGGGCCGCCCTCCTTCACCGCGACGATCTCGACCGTCTGGCCGTTCGCGAGCGACGTGTTCAGCGGCACCATCACGCCGTCGACGCGAGCGCCGCGGCAGCGATGGCCGAGCTCGCTGTGCAGGTGGTAGGCGAAATCGACCGGCGTCGCACCCTGCGGCAGCGCGATCACGCGCGCCTGCGGCGTCAGCACGTAGATGTGGTCGTCGTCGAGCGACGTCTCGCGCAGCTGGGCCCACGCCTGGTCGCCCGACACTTCGACGTCGTCCTTCCATGCGAGCAGCTGGCGCAGCCACGCGATCTTCTCGTCGTACTTGTCGCTCGCTGAAAACTGGCCGCCATAGCCGCGCGCGCCGGCTTCCTTGTAGCGCCAGTGCGCGGCGATGCCGTACTCCGCGAAGCGGTGCATTTCCTGCGTGCGGATCTGCACTTCGAACGCGCGGCCGTCGTCGCCGATCACGACCGTATGCAGCGACTTGTAGCCGTTCGGCTTCGGGCGCGAGATGTAGTCGTCGAATTCCTTCGGCACCGGTTGCCACAGGTGATGCACGATGCCGAGCACCGCGTAGCAATCCTTGATGTCCGGCACGATCACGCGGAACGCCCGCACGTCGTACAGCTCGGCGAAGTCGAGCTCCTTGCCGCGCATCTTGCGCCAGATGCTGTAGATATGTTTCGGCCGCCCGCTCACGTCGGCCGGGATGTGCGCTTCCGCCAGCTCGTGCTGGAGCCGCTCGATCGCTTGTGCGACGTAGGCCTCGCGCTCGATGCGCTTCTCGTCGAGCAGCTTGGCGATGCGCTTGTAGGTGACCGGATCCTCGAAGCGGAACGCGAGGTCCTCGAGTTCCCACTTCAGTTGCCAGATACCGAGACGGTTTGCGAGCGGCGCGTAGATCTCGAGTGTCTCGCGCGCGACGTCGGGCGGCGGATCGATCTTCGCCGCCGCGTAATAACGCAGCGACTGCAACCGCGACGCCAGCCGGATCAGCACCACGCGGATGTCCTGCGCGAACGCGAGCAGCATCTTGCGCAGCGCCTCGATCTGCGTGCGCCGCTCTTCCGCCGCGTCGCGCCCGGCGTCGGGCATCGCATTTTGCGCGGCGCGCAGGCTGACGGTGCCGAGCCGCAGCAGCTTGCGCACGTCGGACACGAGCCGCGCGACCTCTTCGCCGAACCGTTCGGTCAGTTCCCGCTCGGGATCGTTCAGGTGCGGCGTCAGTACGAACAGCGCGGCCGCCTGCATCGCGTGCGGGTCGACGTTCAACGTGCGCATGATCGACGCCGTGCCCGCCGAGTGATCGGCGAGCAGTTCGCCCGACGACAGGCGCGCGTCGCCGGCCCGCTCGCGCACGAACGCGAGCACGTCGTCGAACGACGGCGCCGCGACGGAAGAAGCGGAAACGGGTTCGGTCATCGCACGGCCTGGCGTATTGCGGTCATCGTGATGCTTCGCTCAGCTCCGCTGCGCGGCGACGACGACGATCTCGACCAGCAGCGCCGGATCCGCGAGCTTCGCCTCGACGGTCGCGCGCGGCGGCGTGTTGCCCGGCGCGACCCACGCGTCCCACTCCGCGTTCATGCCTTCGAAGTTCGCGAGATCCGAAATGTAGATCTGCACCGACAGCAGATGCGCCTTGTCGCTGTTCGCTTCGGCGAGCAGGCGGTCGATGTGGCCCAGCACTTCACGCGTCTGGCCCTTGATGTCCTGGGTGGTGTCTTCGGCGATCTGGCCAGCCAGATACACGGTACCGTTGTGGATCGCGGTTTCGGAGAGACGGGCTCCGACGTGGTGACGAATGACTGCCATGGAATGTTCCGGTCGTTTGAGTGGGTGAAGAATCGGCGACGACGCGGCCCGCATGCCGCCGAACCGCATATTATGACGCGATTATGAGACGCCTTCGACGAAAAACCGCCGCGCGAGCGCAATCTGGTCGGCGTTCAGGAATGCCGGCGCATGCCCCGTGCCGGGAATTTCCGCCTGCGCCACATGCCGGCCGCGGCGCACCATCTCGGCGGCGGTCTCGCGCGACAACAGGTCCGACTCGGCGCCGCGCACGACGAGCAGCGACGCATCGGTCGTCTCGATCGCGCGCCACAGCGCGGCCTCACCGAGCGCGGCCAGTTCGGGCGTCGTCGCCTTGAACGGCTCGGCGATGCGCGGATCGTAGCGCATCGTCCAGCCGCCGTCGGGCAGCTCGCGCAGCAGCGGCCGATTGATCTCGCGCCATTCGTCGCCGGTCAACTCCCCGAACGGCAGCGACAGCGACGTCAGATAGTCGACACCTTCCTGCTCGGTCGCGAAGTGCGGCTGCACGCCGAGGTATTCGCCGATGCGCGTCAGCGAATCGGGTTCGATGCGCGGGCCGACGTCGTTGACGATCATCCGGCGCAGCGGCGAACCGGGCAACCCCGCGAGCGCCATGCCGATCAGCCCGCCCATCGACGTGCCGAACCAGTCGACCGACTCGACATCGAGCCGCGCGATCAGCGTGACCATGTCGGCCACGTATTGCGGAATCGCGTAATGCCGCGGATCGGCGAGCCAGTCGGAGCGACCGCGCCCGACGACGTCGGGGCAGACGACGCGATACGTATCGGACAGCGCGGCGGCGAGCCGGTCGAAGTCGCGCCCCGAACGGGTCAGGCCGTGCACGCAGACCAGCACGCGCGGATTGGCCGGGTCGCCCCATTCGGTATAGGCGACGTGATGAAGGCTGGCGACGCTTGCACACTGCACGCGTCGCTGACGGGGAATCGGAGGATTCGCTGAGGTTATCGGCATCGTTGGCATCCTGTCGAACAGAGGCGGCGCGGCGGACAACGCTTGCGTCGCCCGATGCAAACGATTGTAAACCGCTTCGTCACCGCAGGTCGTCACGCACACGCCACCGCCGGCACATCGTTCGCAGCGTGCTCAGTCGCCGCGGCCCCACGCGCCGCGCAACTGCTCGCGCAGGAAATCGACGAATGCGCGCACGCGCAACGGCACGTGACGACCACCGGGATAAACCGCATGAAGCGGTGCCGCGGGCGCCGCGAATGCCGGCAGCACGCGGACCAGTCGACCGGCATCGAGATCGGCACCGACGTCCCAGATCGACTTCAGCGCGATGCCCGCGCCCTCCAGCGCCAACGTCCGAGCCGCGCCACCGTCGTTCGTCAGCAGCGCGGCCGTCACCTCGACCGCAACCGTGCCCTGTGCACCGTCGAACCGCCACTCGGCACGCGGCTGGTCGCCCATCACGATGCATCGGTGCGCACGAAGCTCGGCCGGTTCAGCCGGCACTCCGTGCGCGGCGAGATAGCTCGACGACGCGCAAAGCACACGATGATTCGGTGCGAGCTCGCGGGCGATCATTGTCGAATCGGCGAGGCTGCCGATCCGCACGGCGACATCGATGTCATGCGCGAGCAGATCGACGATCGTGTCGGTCAGCATCAGTTGCACGATCAGCTCGGGATGCCGCCGCTGAAACGCGGCGACGAGGGGCGCGATCCGCAGTCGGCCGAGCTCGCCCGGCGCCGTGACGCGCAGCACACCGCCAACCGTGCCGCGGCGATCGGTCATCAGCGTTTCGGCACGCTCGACTTCGGCCAGGATGCGCAGCACCTGCGCGTGGAACTGCGCACCGTCGTCGGTCAGCGTCTGCTGCCGCGTCGTCCGGTGCAGCAAACGCACGCCGAGCTGCGACTCGAGATGCGCAAGCCGCTTGCTGACGACGGACAGCGACAAGTCCAGCTCGCGCGCCGCCGCCGACAGGCTGCCGGCCGACACGATTCTCGCGAAGGTATCGAGCGCCGGGAGATCGTCGATCAGCATCGCGGCACCGGCCCCGATTGAGCCTTTCCTTTTTTCGAATAATCCATTCGATTTCCGACGGTATTTAGATGGAAATCGAAAACCTACCATACCTGTTCCGCGTCGTCGCACGACGCTCTACACAGGACCCTCCAAACCATGTCGATTCGCCTTCTTTCGGCCGCTCGGCCGATCACCCGCGTCATCGCCGCAGCCGCCTGCGTCGTTGCGCTGTCGCCTGCCGCCTCCCGCGCGGCGGGGCTCGTCGAGCCGCACAGCCTGACCGTCGCGGCCGACGTGCCGACCCCGCAGGCACGCGCGCAGATCCTCGCCGCACGTCGCTACGGCACGTTCTGGGATACCGGCGACGCCAGCCTCGCCCGCACGGCACTCGCTGCCGGCTTCATCGACCGAACGCTTCCGGCCGGCCGCGCACAGGGCGTACCGGGGCCGCTCGCGGCATCCCAGACGATGCGCGCGGCCATCCCGGACCTGCGTTGCGACATCGAGCAGATGATCGTCGCGGGCGACCGAGTCGTCGTGCACCTGCATTTTCGCGGGCATTTCACCGGCACGTTCAATGGCACGGCCGGCAGCGGGCAGACGGTCGACTTCATCGCGACCGACATCTACCGGATCGACCACGGCCGGATTGCGGAAAACTGGCACATCGAGGACAACCTGACGCTGATGCGCCAGCTCGGGCTCGTCGGCTGACGGAGAAGACGATGACCTACAGCGACTCCAATTCGGCGACGCCTCCGGCGCGCCGCACATTTCTTGCACAGGCCGGCGCCGGGCTGGCGGCCGGCGTCGCGGTGGTCGCGGGCGCCTCCCGGCCGGCCGCCGCCGCGCCGGCACCGCAGCCGGAAGACACGAGCGCCGGCGGATTCTGGCCGAACGATACGCGGCTCGTCATCTCGATCTCGATGCAATTCGAGGCCGGCGGACAACCGCCCAAGGGCGCAGACAGCCCGTTCCCGCCCGTCGAATTTCCATCGTCGGTGCCGGTCGATCTGGCGTCGGCCACGTGGTTCGCGTATGGCTATCGTGAAGGGATTCCGCGCCTGCTTGACCTGTGGGACCGGCACGGTGTGAAAGTTACGTCGCACATGATCGGGGAAGCCGCACGCCGGCATCCCGAACTGGCGCGCGAGATTGTGTCGCGCGGCCACGAAGCGGCCGCGCACGGCCCGACATGGCGCTCGCAATTCGCGATGAACCGCGACGATGAACGTCGCTTCCTCACCGAAGCCCGCGACATGGTCGAAGCGGCGACGGGACAGCGCCCGATCGGCTACAACTGCAACTGGCTGCGGCGCGGGCCGCACACGCTGCCGCTGCTGCAGGAACTCGGTTACGTGTATCACATCGACGACGTCAGCCGGGACGAGCCCTTCATCGAGACCGTCGGCGGTCGCGATTTCGTGGTCGTCCCGTATACGCTGCGCAACAACGACATCCTGCTGATCGAGGGCCGCAACTACTCGCCGACGATGTTTCTCGAGCAGATCAAGCTCGATTTCGACCAGCTGTACGCGGAAGCCGGGCAGCGGCGCAGATTGATGTCGATCAGCGCGCACGACCGGATCAGCGGCACGCCGCAGATGGTCCGCGCCTGGGACGCGTTCCTGCGTTACGCTCGATCGCATCCGGGGGTGGCCTTCATGCGCAAGGACGACATCGCCCGGTTCGCGCTACGCAGCCCGTCGACGCTGCGCGAAACCGAAACGATCTGACCGGATTGCACTCACCTCCTCTCCTCGGAACGACCACCATGAACGATCCACTCCACGGAAACAAAGTACTTGTCGTCGGCGGCAGCTCGGGTATCGGCGCCGCGGCAGCGAAGGCCTTCGCGCAACGCGGCGCTGTCGTGACGATCGCATCGCGCGCCCCGGCCAGGGCCGGTGCAGATGCCGCGCCGGACGAGCACGTGCGCACCGAAGCGCTCGACATCACCGATACGGCAGCCGTCGATGCGTTCTGCGCGCGCGTCGGCCAGTTCGACCACGTCGTGATTTCGGCCGCGAAGACAGCCACGGGCCCGCTGCGCGCACTGCCGCTTGCCGACGCGCAGGCAGCGATGGACAGCAAGTTCTGGGGCGCATACCGCATCGCCCGCTCGATCGATATTGCACCCGGCGGTTCGCTGACATTCGTGTCGGGTTACCTGAGCGTGCGGCCAAACGCGTCGTCGGTGCTGCAGGGTGCGATCAACGCGGCGCTCGAGGCGCTCGCCCGCGGCCTTGCGCTCGAACTGGCGCCCGTGCGGGTGAACACCGTGTCGCCCGGCCTGATCGCGACGCCGCTGTGGGACAAGCTCGCACCCGACGCACGCGATGCGATGTACGCGGGCGCCGCCCAGCGCCTTCCCGCACGCCGCGTGGGCCAGCCCGAGGACGTCGCGAACGCGATCGTCTACCTGGCCACGACACCTTACGCGACCGGTTCGACGGTGCTGATCGACGGGGGCGGCGCGATCGCGTGACGCATACGGTCATGGCAAAACGCCCCGCGTTCCGTCAGGAACGCGGGGCGTCGAGGGTCATGCGGAAAGGACGGTGCTCAGGCGACCGCGCTCACATCGAGCGGTGCGCCCGTCTTCGTCTGGATCTCTTCCGCGCTCACGCCGTCGGCGAGCTCGAGCACCTTCAGGCCGTCCGGCGTCACTTCGATCACCCCGAGATCGGTAATGATCAGGTCGACCACGCCGACACCCGTCAGCGGCAGGTTGCATTCGTCGAGGATCTTGTGCTGGTCGCCCTTCGCGACGTGCTCCATCAGCACGACGACGCGCTTCACGCCCGCGACGAGATCCATCGCGCCGCCCATGCCCTTGATCATCTTGCCCGGGATCATCCAGTTCGCGAGGTCGCCCGTCTTGCTGACCTGCATCGCGCCGAGGATCGCGAGGTTGATGTGGCCGCCGCGAATCATCGCGAACGAATCAGCCGACGAGAAGATCGACGAGCCCGGCAGCGTCGTGACGGTCTGCTTGCCGGCGTTGATGAGATCCGCGTCGACTTCCTCCTCGGTCGGCGACGGGCCGATGCCGAGCAGGCCGTTCTCCGACTGCAGCCACACCTCGACGCCTTCCGGCACGTGGTTCGCGACGAGCGTCGGCAGGCCGATGCCGAGGTTCACGTAGAAGCCGTCCTGCAGTTCCTTCGCCGCGCGCGCGGCCATCTGGTCACGATTCCAGGCCATGTCAGTCTCCTTTCGCGCGTACGACGCGTTGTTCGATGCGTTTCTCGGGCGTCGCGTTCAGCACGATGCGCTGCACGAAGATGCCCGGCGTGTGGACCTGGTCTGGATCGAGCGTGCCGTTCTCGACGATCTCCTCGACTTCCGCGACGGTGATCTTGCCCGCCATCGCGCACATCGGGTTGAAGTTGCGCGCGGTGCGGCGATAGATGAGGTTGCCGGACTTGTCGGCCTTCCACGCCTTCACGAGCGCGACGTCGGCCGTCAGCGACGGCTCGAGCACGTAGTGGCGATCGCCGAACTGGCGCGTTTCCTTGCCTTCCGCGATCACGGTGCCGTAGCCGGTGTTCGTGAAGAAGGCGGGAATGCCGGCGCCGCCCGCGCGCAGCTTCTCGGCGAGCGTGCCCTGCGGCGTGAATTCGAGCTCGAGTTCGCCGGCCAGGTACTGGCGCTCGAACTCCTTGTTCTCGCCGACGTACGACGAGATCATCTTCTTGATCTGGCGCGTTTCCAGCAGCAGGCCGAGACCGAAGCCATCGACGCCCGCGTTGTTGCTGATGCAGGTGATGCCCTTGACGGCCGAATCGCGCAACGCGCCGATCAGCGCCTCGGGAATCCCGCACAGGCCGAAGCCGCCCACCGCGAAGGTCTGTCCGTCACGGACGATCCCTTCCAGCGCGGCGGCCGCGCTTGGATAGACTTTGTTCATCTGTTTGTCCCTTCCTCTATGGAAACCAGCAAAACCGGTTCACGCGCCCACTGGGCCGCAAGCCCGCCGCATCATTCTATGCATGCACGGCGATACCTGCGTCGAGGCGCGCTGTTTTTATATCGCGACAAACCGTCGCGAGATGCCTGAAAGGGTACGATGCGGCACGGATACGGCACAATACGCAAAAATACATAAGCGTTTCCCTCCGCTTGCCTGCGCCATGCCCGCTCTCGATTACCAGACTGCCTTTCACCTCGCGCCGCTCGGCCTCGTGATGTCGCGCGACCGCGTGATCGAGGACTGCAACGACGCGCTCGCGTCGATCTTCCGCTGCGCGCGGGCCGATCTGCTCGGGAAGTCGTACGAGGTGCTCTATCCGTCGCCGGGCGAATTCCAGCGGATCGGCGAACGCATTTCGCGGGTGATGATCGCGAACGGCATCTACGCCGATGACAGAATCATGAAACGGGCCGACGGCGAGCTGTTCTGGTGCCACGTGACGGGCCGCGCGCTCGACCGCACCGCGCCGCTCGCGGCCGGCATCTGGACCTTCGAGGACCTGAGCGCGACACGCCGCGTCGCCGTCGAGCTGACGCCGCGCGAACGCGAGATCGCCGCGCAGCTCGCGACCGGCAAGACCAGCAAGCAGATCGGACGCATGCTCGACATCAGTTCGCGCACGGTCGATATCTACCGCGCGCGGCTGATGCGCAAGTACGGCACGAACAATACGCCGGAACTGCTGCAGCGCCTGCTCGGCCAGTAACACGCGCGCCGGAATGGCAATCGGCCGCGTGACACGGCCGATTCGGGGGATCCTCAGGAAATGGCGACACACCGGCGCCCGTGCACCGGGTTCGATGCCGCAGCGCTCAGCCGACCTTCGCCACGAGCGCGCGTTCGATCGTATCGCGCAGCAGTTGCGGCAGCGGCACCGACTTGCCGAGCGCATAGTCGACCCACACGCAGCGCGCATTGCCGCGCGCATAGACGTGCTGCGGATCGTCCGCGCGCGTCAGCTCGAAACCGGTGTCGAAGCTGCTGCGGCCCGGCTTCGCGGCCGACATCCTCGCGATCACGTCGCCAGGGTAGTGCAGTTGCTTCAGGAACTCCATCGACGCCGTGACGATCACGGGCCCCTGCCCCTCGCCGTTGCCGCCCGCGATGCCGAGTTCCTCAAACCACGAGATCCGGGCCTGTTCCATGTAGCGGAAATAGACCGTGTTGTTCACGTGGCCGAACGCATCCATGTCGCCCCAGCGGATCGGCATCGACATTTCAAATACGGGGGAATATTCGCTCATTGCAGTCTTCTTTGTTGCTGAGTGTCATCCACTCAGGCGAGGCCGAAGCCATCGTCGGCGGAGATAATCGAGCCGTTGATGAACTGCGACTCGTCGGCCGCGAGCAGCAACAACAGCCCGTCGAGATCCTGCGGCTTGCCGACGCGCCGGCGCGGCAGCATCGACTGCAGCTTCTGGCCCTGCTCGGTTTCCCACAGGTAATGATTGATTTCGGTATCGATATAGCCCGGACAGATCGCGTTGACGTTGATCCCGTGGCGGCCCCATTCGAGCGCCATCGCGCGCGTCATCTGCACGACCGCCGACTTGCTCATCGCATACAGCCCGATCTGCGGAAACACGCGCAGGCCGGCCACCGACGCGATGTTGATGATCCGGTACGGCGGCTTGCCGTTGCCGTTCGCGCGCATCATCATCCGTTTCGCGACTTCCTGCGCGACGAAAAACGCGCCGCGCGTGTTGGTGTCGAACACGAATTCGAAATCGGCCGGCGTCACGTCGACGAGCTTCTGCATCGTCGAGACGCCCGAATTGTTCACGAGGATGTCGATCGTACCGGCTTCCGTCTCCGCGTGCGCGATGGCCGCCTTGATGCTCTGCACGTCGGTGACGTCGAGCGACACGACGTGTGCGGCACCGCCCGCCGCCTCGATCTCCGCGCGCAGTTCCTTCAGGCGCTCGACGCGGCGGCTCGCGAGCACGACCTTCGCACCGGCCTGCGACAGCACCTGCGCGAAGCGTTGCCCGAGACCGCTCGATGCGCCCGTGACCAGCGCGACCTTGCCTTCCAGATTGATCGATCGACCCATTGCACATCCCCTTTCGATATCGTTTCGCCGCGACGGGCGCCCTGCCCCCACGCAGCATAACCCTGGCACAAAAAATAGAACGATCGTGCTAATCTATCCGCATGCTGTTGCGGCAAGCGTTTCGTTTCGCAGACAATACGCTCCCGAATAAAAGCATTCTAACGGTTAGAGGAACGCCAATGACCCCCGCAAGCCTCATCGAGCAATACGGCCCGCGCGAATCGATGGAATACGACGTCGTGATCGTCGGCGGCGGCCCCGCCGGGCTGTCGGCGGCGATCCGGCTCAAGCAGCTGGCCGCCGAGAAAGGCACCGAGATCGGCGTGTGCGTGC
>NZ_VWWG01000039.1:0-50864 GCF_011753085.1 Burkholderia sp. Tr-862 | reverse complement strand
TTTCGGTTCGGTTAAGAACCGGTCGCTCACTCAAAGCTGACAGGAATATGAATCACTTCATAAACCTGACTTACTTTAGTGTGAGACTCTTGATACTTTCGCTATCTGATCCGAAGATCAGCTCGCTACCATCAAGCGCCCACACTTATCGGCTGTTAATTTTTAAAGAGCATTTCTGCGAGAAACCTTCTGTTTCTCAGCAGCGCTGCGTTTTCAGCAGCAGAGAAGTGAGATTATGAACCGTCTTTCTTCGCTCGTCAACAACTTTTTGAACTGCTTCGTTGCGACGGCGGGGGTTCAACTTCGTGTGCGCCGGGGCTTCTACAACCCACCCTCGACAGCACCGCTTCCCTTCCCTCCCACGCCGCGTTTCCGTTAGCGCGAAAGAGGCGTGATTGTAGGCACCCCTCCCCGCCTCCGCAAGCCCCTTTGTGAAAATATTTTGAAAAAGCCCCCGTGCGCTGCCGCGCACGGGGGCTTGGTGCATGGCGCTCTAAATACAGCTTCGCCAGGCGCCCGCGAAGGATCCTGCGCGCGTCCTTCTTTCGTCCTATATATAAGAGGCCCACAGCATCCCGTATGTACCTCGCGTCAGTCATCATGCCGCGGAACAAGCAAAGGGGTACGCGCCGTCGAGTATCATCCCGCGATCGAACAACGCACTCATACCGACGATGGACAGCACCACTCAATCCGGCGACGCCGATCTTCGCGACGAATATGTCGCGCTGCGCGAGCGCGCCGTCATGCTGGAAGAACAGGTCCCGCCGCTTCTGCAACGCATCTCGGATCTCCTGCCGCGCATCAGCGGCGAGTCCGAACTGGCGGACGAGCATCGCGAACGGCTCGTCGGCGCACGCAACGCCGCGATGGTCTCGATCGAAAACTATCAGCAGGCGATCCCGTTCCTGCAAACCGCCGACTCGATCATCGAGCAGCTCGACAAGACGCCCGAGCGCGACGAGGACATCGAGTGGCGCGAATCGCTGCTGCAGCGGCTCGACGAACTGATCGACGTCGCGGTCGTGATGATCGACGATGCGCAAGCCTATTTCGAGGAAGCGGACGCTTGCGATCTCTCCAGCGTGCCGAAGTCCATTCTCGAAGACTGAGCATCACGGCCGGGAGGCGTACGGTGCATCGACTGAAGATGTTGCGCATGCCACCGGCTGCGCACCTGCCGACCGGCTGTCGCTGCTCGACACCTTGACGTCGACAGTTAGAGGCGTTCCCCGTAAAAGCTCACCTTGCCGTCACGGGTTCACGGGTACCAGCCAGCCGCGGCCCGTGAGTGACTAGAGCGTATCGAGCACGATCGTCTCGCGGACGATCGGCACACGGATGTACCCGCCCTCCGCATCGCCATACGCGTGCGCGTTTCCGTCGATCACGTACTGTGCGGTCAATGCGCACAGCGTGGCGTCCCGCGCGTCGACCGAGCGCAGTGTCGACACGTCGATCCCGACTTGCGCCAGCAATTGCCGGCGCTGGTTGCGTTTCTGCTTCGCCGACGCAATCGCCTTGCCGAGCATCGCGCAGGTAATCGCGTACGGATAGGTCTCGAAGCTCACGCGTCCGCCGGCATACCGTGCGTCGGTGAGCAGCGGATAGGCCTGCGCCAGCGCGCGGTACACACGCTCGCCCATGAACATCCAGTCGAAGAAGCCCGACGCACTGGTCACGGCCTGTTCGCGCGACGGCGTCGGAAAGCACGAGATCCGCTCACGCGCAAGCGCCTGCTCGGCCGCGCGGCGCCCGCTTCCCGTCCACCACAGGCTCGGCGCATCGACGCCGACGGCCACCACGTCATGCTCGATACACAGCGAAGGCAGCGCTTCGGGCGCGATTCGCGCCTCGCGGCAGACGATCGTCGAGCCGCGCAGGATCACGAGATCGCATTGCTTCTTGTCGCCGCCCACGTCGACGCCCGCCACCGCAGGCGACGACCGCGCGACGGATCGGGATCGGGCCGCCTGCATGGCTGCGCGTCAGTCCGCCGGCCGCGCGTCGTACGCGGCATCGAAGATCCCTTCCAGGCCGGGATGCACGCCGCGCATCCGGTCGACAACCGACTTCGCCCAGTCGAAGTACGACTGCTTGCGCTCGAGCGGCCAGTCCACGGGCGGATGCCGCGCGATGTCGCGCAGGTTGCAGATCTTGTCGGCCAGCTTCACGAGCTTCGCGCGCCGGCTGATGCTCGCCGCATGCTCGACCTGAAGGCGCTTGCGCTCGTCCTTCGGCAACGACTTGTCGTCGGTGACTTCCATCACGATGTCCGCGACGTCCTTGCCGAACAGCCGCAGCAGTTCCTGCTCGGTTGTCTCCGTGTCCTCGATCGTGTCGTGCAACACAGCCGCGACGATCACGCGCTCGTCCTCGATGCCGGCTTCGTTGGCCAGCACATCGGCCAGCGCGATCGGATGGTTGATGTACGGCGATGCCTCGTCGTCCTTGCGCCGCTGATTGCGATGCTTGTCCGCCGCGAATGCGATGGCAGCTACCAGCTTGTTCATATTGATCCCTCGTGTGGCCGGACTACGGCCGGCAGAACCGGTCGCGTCCGTTTCGGAACCGCACATACTACCTGTACGCGATGATCATTCCCACGTATCGGGAACATCGAGCCGCCCGGCGTCATGCGCCGGCCGTCTCGCGCTGCAGCCCGACCACGTTGACCTGCGCGCCGAACACGTCCCGCACGAGCGGCAGCAGGTGATCGTGGTGCGTCAGGAACAGCACCTGGGTTCGCGTCGACAGATCGCGCAGCGCCTCGAGCCCCGCCTTCGCACGCGCATCGTCGAAGTTGATGAAGAGATCGTCGGCAACGAACGGCAGCGCGGTCCGGCTGGCGAGCTGCAGTTCGAGCGCCGCGATTCGCAGCGCGAGGAACAGCTGGTCGCGCGTTCCTTCGCTCAGGCCGGCAACCTCGACCGACGTGCCCTTCGTGCGGCGCGCGTACAGCGCGGGCGGCGTCCGTTCGGTGTCGACGGTCAGCCGCGCGAATTCGCCGAGCGTGAGCCCCGCGAAAATCTCGCCCGCCCGGCGCAGCATCGGCCCCTGCTTCTGGTCGCGATAGCGATCGGTCGCCCACTTCAGCAGACGGCTCGCGGTCGCCGCTTCCAGATACTGTTCGGCCGCATCGCCCATCGCGGCCAGCGCTTCCTGCCGCTTCGCCTCGGCCACGGCCGCGCTCGCCTGGCCGTCGATCGCGCCGAATGCCTGCTGGGCGACGACCTGTTGCTGCGCGAGCGCGTTCAGGCGCTTGCCGACATCGCCGAGCGACTGCTTCACTGCTTCGAGATGCGCGGGCACGTCGGCGATGTCCTGTTCCGCGACCTCGGCCTCGACGGCCGCCTGGGACAACCCGTCGCCATCGCGCACCAGCGCCTCCTTCGCGGCATCGACAGCCTGCCGAAGCTGGCGCTGCCGATCCGATCGCTCGGCCAGCGGCAGCGCCGCGTCGATCGACGCGACGCCGGCCAGTTGCAGCAACGGCTGAATGCGTGCATCCGCACCCGCCACCGCGGCGGCCGCGTCGGCGACCTTGCCGTCGGCCTGCCGCACCGCCGTGTCGGCACGACCGATTGCGCGCGCGGTTTCCCGTGCGGCCGCAACGCGCATCGTCAACCGCCGCGCAACGTCCAGCCAGTCGCCACTCGCCAGCCATGCGGGCTCGAGCGCTTCAGCGAGCCGCCGTGCACCGGCCTCGAGCGCAGCCAGCTCCGCACGGATCGCGGCCATCCGGTTGCGCGGCGCATCGGCGCCGGCCAGTTCGGCCGTCACCGCATTCGCGAGCCCGAGCGCCCCTTCCGCTGCAGCCAGCGTCACCGCATTCGCTGACAGCTTCGCGTCGGCGAGCGCATCGCGCCATTGTGCTTGCCACGCATCGTAGGCCGCCCGGGCCTGGCCGGCGCGTGAACGGGCCGTCGCGCATCCGCGTTCGGCTTCGCGCGCGCGGTCCTCCAGGCTGTCCTTCTGCGCGAGCGTCTTCTCGGCCGATTGCACGAACGTCTCGGCGATCGCGATGAGTGCCGCCAGCCCGTCGGCGTCGCTGCCGCGCGATACCAGGCGCAGCGCCGTACGCAACGCAGCTTCCGCGCCGGTCCGCGCTTCGCGGATCGTCTCGAATTCGCGGCGCTGGCGGTCAAGCTCGAGTTGCGCGGCAAACACCGTGTCGCGCTTCGCGAGCCAGTCGCCCATCGCCGCCAGCGGCATGCCGGGCACGCCAGCCGTCGTCGCGAGGTCGGACCATGCGTCGCGGTGCGCGGCCAGCTCGCGCTCACGCTCGTCGACTGCCGCCTGCCGGCGCGTCAATACGGCGCGGGCGGACTCGACCTGCTGACGCAGCGATTGCAACGTCGCCGCCGCTTGCGTGGCGCCGAGCTGCGCATCGACGAGTTCGTCGGCGAGGCGAATCGCATCGTCGACGGCCGGCGCACCCGTTGCAAGATCGACCGCGCCACTGCGGATGTCGCCCCACGCACCGTCACGACGTGCGCGCGCCGCCAGCACCTCGGCGGTCGTGACGACCTTGTGGGTCTCGGCGAAATGCTTCTCCTGCAGTTCGAGCCGCTCGAGTTCCTCCTGCGCGCTGTCGCGCGCATCGCGTGCGGCGGCCGCCGCGCTCGCGCGCTCGCTTGCTTCGTTGAGCAGCGTGCCAAGCCGCGCCGCGGACGGCACATCGAGCACACGCAGCGCGTCGACCGGCTTGCGCCACTGGCCGAGCGCATCGAGCGCATCGGCGAGCGCGCGCTCCGCGGCGGCGATGTCGCGTTCGAGCGCCTGTTCGCGCTGGCCGCTGCTGCGAAAGCCCTGCGCGTCGGCAAGCGCCGCCCGAAGCACTTCCGGCACATCGACCATGGACAGGCGCGCCAGTTGTTCCTGCGCCTGCGTGAGTTCCTGCGTGCGCTCGTCGAGCGATTCGCGCGCGCCGGCCAGCGCCTGATGCAGCGCGCCGTGATCACGCAACAGGTTCGCGACCGTCTTCAGCGACAGCGCGGTCGGCAGCGACGCGCGCAGCGACGCCTCGTCGGTCGGCCAGCCGAGCTGAGCCGCGGCGGAACCGGCGGCGGACAGATGCCGCTCGACGTTCGCGCCAAGCAACAGCAGATCCTGTGCGTGATTCATGCATGCGCCGCGCAACTGGTCGAGTGCTTCGATGTCGCCTTCGAGCGCCAGTGCGTCGGCATCCGGATCGATCGCATCGCGCGCCTGCCGTTTCGCGAGCAGGTCCGCACGGCGCTCCTCGAGCACCTTCTGTTCGGCCGCGAGATCGCCTTGCGCTTTCAGCAGGTCTGCGTACGCGGTCGGCGGCAACTCGACCACGGCGCCCAGTTCGGCAAGCGCCGCTTCCTTGATCGTCAATTCCTTCAGGTACGGCGCCAACCGCCGCACGCGCTCGAGCTTCGAGCGCAGCGCTTCAAGGCGGCGCTGCTCCGTGCGCGCCTGTTCGATCTCCTGCTCGACCGCATCGCGCGCTTCCTTGCGATCGACCCAGTCGCGCGTGCGCACCTGGACGGCCTTCAGTTCGCCGACCGCCTCGTTGAACGACGCCTCCGCCTGCGCGAATGCGCTGCCGCTGCGTCGCGGCGCCCACAGCTCGCCCGCGCGTGCGTCGAGTTCCTCGCGCACGGGCCCGAGCGTGCCGACGCCCGCCGCCGATTCGAACAGCACCTGGCCGAGTTTGTCGGACGCGTCGAGGATGCTCCGGCCGCCGTCGACGAGCCGACCGTGGTCGAGCCCGAACATCTGCTCGAAGAATTCGCGCGTCGCGCCGTCGAGAATGGCGTTCAGATAGTCGTCCGGCAGCTTGTCGTCGGCGGGTGTGCGCAGCGGGCTGCGCCCGCGGGCGCGATGAAAGGCGAGCGCGCCGGCGCCGCTCTCCAGCACGCCGCCGATCCGCAGTTCGGGCGTCGCATGCAGGAAGTCGAGCGGCGTCTGCAGCTTCATCCCGAACAGCAGTTCCGACACGGCCGTCCGGATCGTCGACTTGCCCGCCTCGTTCGGCCCCACGATCACGTGGAAATCCTGGCCGGCCGACGGAAAGCGCAGCGTCTCGTCGGTGAACTTGCCGTACTTGATCAGATCGAGTTGGCTGATACGCATCGTTTATTCCCCCCTTGCCAGCCGCGCGAGCAACGCGGGGCCGACCTGCTCGACCAGCGCCGTGAGTTCGCCGGCGCGCGCCATCGTCAGCAGCGGCACCTCCTCCTTCACGTCGCTGCGCACCTTGCCGACGAACGGCTTCAGGTCGCGCTCGAGCAGCGCGAGGAAATCCGGATCGTGCGCGGCGTCGGCCAGGATCTGCTTGAGATCCTCCAGCGCCTCGAGTTGCTCGCTCTCGCCTTGCGGCTGCTCGGGTGCGGACGTCGCGAGCCGGACCTTCTCCAGCCACAGCCGTTCGTTGCCGATGATGCCGATCTGGTTCAGCACCTCCGCGCGCAATTGCGGCGCACGCCCGAAAAAGAGGCCGTGCGCGGGCGTGCGCCCCGTGACCGTCACGCGCACCGCGCGCGGCACGTGGCCATCGACGTTCAGCAGCGCCTCCAGCGACTGGCCGATCTTTCTCGACAGGTCGGCGACCGTCAAGCAGTCGGACGCGTCGACCGACACGGCTTCCCAGCGCAGCACGTCGAGGTACAGACGTTCGAGGTGCGTGCGCCCCTGCTCGATCGTCACGAGCACCGCGCCGCGGCGGCCCGTCTCGCGGATATGGCGGCCCTGCAGGTTGCCGGGAAACACGACGGTCGACGGCCCCGACCATTGCTGGAACTCGTGCACGTGGCCGAGCGCCCAGTAGTCGTAGCCTTTCGCGTGCAATTCCGCCAGCGTGCACGGCGCATAGTTCGCATGCGCGGCATAGCCTTCGAGCGCGGTGTGCAGCACGCCGATGTTGTAGTAACCCGGCACCGGGTCCGGATAGCCGATCGCGAGATTGTCGACGACGGCCTTGTCCTTGAAGCTCTGCCCGTGCAGCGCCACGTCGAATTCCGGCAGCCGGTGGGTTTCCGGCTTGCGGTGGCCGAACACGGTGACGTTGTCGGGCAAGGTGAGCTTCTTCGTCATCTCGCTTTCGGCATCGTGATTGCCGCCGAGCACGAATGCGCGAATGCCGGCCTTGCGCAGGCGGCCCATTTGCTGGCCGAAGAAAATGCCGGTGTTGTGGTCCTTCCAGTCGCCGTCGTACAGGTCGCCGGCGATCACGAGGAACGCAACCTCCTCTTCGATCGCACGATCCACGAGTTGCCGCAGCGCCTCGCGCGACGCGTTGCGCAACTGCGCGGCCGGCGCGTCGGGATACGCGCTCAGGCCGTGCAACGGACTGTCAAGGTGAATGTCTGCCGCGTGGATGAACTTCACGAAGATTCCTCTGTTTCATGACGAAGGGGCGATGTCGACCGGCATCGTACGATATCGAACGCCGGGCACGGCCGCCCGTCGCCAGCGGGTCGGGATGGTACCTGAAAGCGGGCGCCGCGCAGGCGCACGGCCCGGCAACCTGACGACGGCGAGTTCGTCGCGCCGCGTCACTCGCCGCGCGGCACGGGCGGCGGTGCAAAGCCGTTGTCGTTGCCCGGGAACGGATTCGCGTTGCGACGCAGCGCTTCCTCGTCGCTTTCCTTCTGCGCGAACAATGCGACGCCGATCACACCGACGTTCGCCGTCTCGCCGTACTTCGAATTCGCGACATAGCTGTCGGGCACCGACGCGAAGCGGAATGCGGCGACTTCATCGCGACTCTTGCGGAAGCCCTCGATCGTCAGCGTGCGGCCCGGATACAGCACGTAGCCGCCGTTCGTGTAGCTGCCCGGCCGCCCGGACAGCACGTCGAGCCCGTCGACCGTCGACACGATCTCGAACGTACGGCGCCCCTGGTTGCGCAGCACGATCCTGTAGCGCGCACCTTCGACGCCCGCCATGTGCCAGCGGCCGTTGCTGCGCGCAAGGCGCAGCGGCGCACCTGTTTCGTCCGTAAACGACAGCGCGATGTCGCCGTTCGCGAGCACGACGCGCGTCGGCAACCGGCGAATCTGCGACGCGGGCGGATGCCCGGGTAGCGCGTCGTTGTAGTAGACCGACGCGAGATCCGTCGGCGTCGCCGGGTCCGCGCGTTCGAAATCGACCTTGCGAGTTTCGGAACGGACCGACTCGCCCCACGCGGTGCCGAGCCCGCGGCGTTCACCGGCTTCCTGGGTGGTCGGTGCGGCCGGCGCCGCGGTGCTCGCGGATGGCGGAGGCGGTGACGCGCACGCCGCGAGCCACAGCACGCAAGCGAGCGCGAGCAGACGGAACAGGATGGTCATGATCGTGATGCCTCGGAATGTTATCGGACCACGCCGGGCGGGCCGGCGCGGCACTTTGGTGTCGTCTGTCGTCACGATGCCGATCGGACATGCTTGCCTGGGCCGGTGCCGCCACGCGGGAGGCCCGGCAGCCGGGAGCCCCGCTATTTAAGCATGGCGTGCAGGCAATGGGCAGAGCGTATACGGAGCGCCTGTTTCGGTCCGCGGCGCACACTTCCGATCACGATGCGCGGCGCATCAATAAAAAAAGCCCGGCCCGCATCGAAGCGGGCCGGGCCTGCGCGGGAAGCGGGTCGCTTACAGCGCGCCGCCTTGCGCCGACGCCGAACCCTTCACGCCGACCGATGCGCCGCCTTGCACCGAGTTCGTCGCGCCCTCAAGCGCTTCGCCGGCCTTCGCCTTCGCGCCGCCGGCGACATCGCCCGCCGTCGACACCGCGCCTTGCGCATGGCTCTTCGCCGAGTTCGCGACGTGCTTCACGTGCGACTTCGTCGCGTGCGTGGCCGATACCGCCGCATCCTTCGCCGAGCCGGCGGCCGAGCCGACTGCCTGCGTCGCGCCGCCAACCGTGTTGCCGGCCGCCGAGCCGACGCTACCGACCGTCTTGCCGACGCCGTTCAGCGCGCCGCCAACGACGTTGCCTGCGCCCGAACCCGAGCCCGCGGCGTTCGCGCCCGCACCTGCCTGCACGCCCACGCCGCCACCGAGCAGCGGCGTCTGGACTTGTGCGCCGACGCCGGCGGAACCCTCAGCGCCCGTCTGGGCCGTTTGTGCGAAAGCCGCCGATGCGATTGCCGTCAGCGCGGCGCCAAGCAGAATCGTGCGAATCTTGTTCATGGTCATTCTCCCCAAAGACGTTGTTGCTGCGGGCCGCGTTCTGCGGCTGGTCGCATGCCTCACCGCGACGTGCGGCAGGTGGAGCTAATGTAGCGGCGCCAACGCCCAAAACCGTCGAATTGCGGGGACTGTTACTTCCGTTGCAAATGCTGACGATTGACTCACACTGTTTGACAATCACCGCGACCGGCCCGTGATTGGCGTCGTCCGATGGCATGCATCGGTGCGCCGGGCACAACGCGCCGGCTAGCAGGGAAAGCGGCCGTTCCTGTAGGCATCCCAAAGGATCTCGGTCGGCCAGCCGTCGGTGCGGCCCGACGAACGGCTTCGCGCGATCAGCTCGATATCGTCGGACACGCACGCCGCGATGTCGGCATTCCCCGAGGCCCGGAACGCCAGCCTGAACGCCTTTTCCCTGAGCGCATCCACCGCCCGCTTGTCGAGCGCGGCACCCGGTTCGCCGTCGACTTCGTCGAACGCCGTCATCCAGCGCGCGTCGAACGGCTCCGCGTCGCGGCTGGCCAGCGCGCGATCGCAATCGATGTCGCCGAGGAAATCGAAAAACCCCGGGGCCGACAGGATGGCGTCCATTTCGAGCAGATGCGCGTTCGTCACGGCGGCCCCTTGCCACGATGCGTGGCCGTTCTGTTCATCGATCGTTGCCGCCATGCGCCGCTTTCAAGTTCGGCATCGGCGACGCGCAGCCCCGTATCCGCCGCGACCGGCAGACGGGAGCCGCACGCCATTCTCCGCTACCGCCGGCTTACGGCCTGAACGTGTCGCCGAGCACGACGCCTTCGCGACGCGGATCGGTACCGCCCTGCAGTGCGGGCGACTGTCCGACCGTCACGCGCATCACGGTGTTGACACCGCTCGCCTGCGCCGACGTCGACACCTTGTGCCCGAGCGCGACGAGGCCCGCGATCAGCGGATCGTTCGCGCCGTTGTTCGACGCATTGATGTTCGGATGCTCGCCGCCGATGTTCGTCGTCGGGCTGTTGCTCGCGCCGAAGTCGACGAGACCCGCGGACTGCTGCGCATCGAGCCCCCAGTCGAGCGCGCCGACGAGCGTCTTCACCACATATTGCGGAATCGTGCCGCCGCCCGGCGAACCGGTAGCCATCACGAAATCGCCGCGCGAGCCGTCCGTGGCGGTGCCGAACACGATCGTCGGCGCCATCGAGCTGCGCGGCCGCTTACCCGGCTGCACGCGGTTCGCCACCGGATTGCCGTTACTGTCGAGCGGGTTCGCCGAGAAATCGGTCAGCTGGTTGTTCAGCAGGAAGCCGTTGGTCATGTGGAACGAGCCCATGCTCGACTCGACGGTCGTCGTCGCGCTCAGCACGCTGCCGTCACCGTCGACGATCGTGAACTGGTTCGTGCCGTGTTCGATCAGCGTCGTGTCGACGCCGAGCGGCACTGCGCCGAAATTACCGGGCTGCGCGGTGCCCATGCTGCGGCTCGTGTCGATCAATGCGGCACGCGACTTCAGGTACGGCTTGTTCAGCAGCGTGTCCCACGTGCCGCCCGGCAGCGGCACGAAATCGGTATCGGCCACGTACTTGTCGCGATCGGCATACGCGAGCCGCTCGGCTTCGGTGATCAGGTGCACGCCGGCGACGGTCGGCTTGCCGCCTTCGAGATCGATCGCCGTCGGCTTCAGCGGCTTCAGGTCGAAGTTCTCGAGAATGCCGAGCGCCGACGCGACCGCGATACCGCCCGACGACGGCGGCGGCATCCCGCATACCCAGTAGCTGCGATAGGTCGTGCACACGGGGTCGCGACGCTTCGCCTGGTACGCGGCCAAATCGGCGACGGTCGTCTTGCCCGGCGTGATCGTCGAGCCGTCGGCGCCCTGTGTCGTCGCGATCTTCGCGACGATGTCCTGCGCGATCTGCCCCGTGTACAGCGCATTCGCACCGGACTGCGCCATCAGCGTCAGCGTATGCGCGTAAGCCGGGTTCTTCAGCACGGTGCCGAGCGTTTTCGGCGTGCCGTCCGCCTTCAGGAAATACGCGGCGGCCTCGGGATCGCGCTTCAGGTTCACGGCGTTCAACGCGATCGCATCGGCCAGCCGGCCGCCGATCGGGAAGCCGTTGGTCGCGAGCGTGATCGCGTCGCCGAACAGCCCCTGCCACGGCAGCTTGCCATGATCCTGCTGCAACGCCTCGATGAGCCTCGGTACGCCGATCGTGCCGATCGAACGGCCGCTTGCACGCGCGTTCGGTTGCGGCGCCGACCGGTCGTTCTGGTCGTCGACATAGCGCAGGTAGTTCTCCGTCGCCGCCGCCGGCGCCGTTTCCCGTCCGTCGTACGCCTGCAGCGTCTTGCCGCGCGCATCGTAGTAGAGCAGCACGCCGCCGGAGCCGAGGCCGGTCGCCTCGGGCACCGTCAGGCCGAGCACGGCCTGCACGGCGACCGCCGCATCGGCGGCCGTGCCGCCCCGCTTCAGCACCGCGCAACCGGCCGCGCTTGCATACGCGTTCGAGGTGGCCACGAGGTACCGCTTCGCGTAGACGGGCTTCATGCCGGTGCGGTAGCCCGACGAGGCTTCCGGCAGCGACGGATCGCCGGGCTGGTTCGAGCCCACGACGACCGTCGAGCCGCTGCTGTCGATCGCGAGGCAACTCGTGTCGGATGCGGGCGGCGACGTGGCACCCGCGTTGTTTTCGATTTCGTCACTGCCGCACGCCGTCATCAGGACGGCGGCGACCAACGCGGACGCGTACGGGAAAAGCGCGGTTCTGTTCATGGTCTCTCGGGATTCTCGTAGTTCGTTGCGCGTTCGTCACGCTGACGGCGCCCCCCCTCGGCGGGCGGACAACGCGATCGATAGTCCCATGACCGGATTTTTTTCCGCAATAAGGAATTGATGCGATGTGACCGGCGCATCGGCGGCGCAGCAAGCACGGGCTTGCTTGACGGTGCCGGCGGTTACGCCGCCGGTCTCCCGTGCCAATCCGCACGACACCTTTTTGACACCATCATCCGGGCCGGCATTCGGGCTCCACATGCATGGCTGTCCGTACCGATTCGTTATCGGGACTTCAGACAAGGTGGGCGAAACTGGCAACGCGAACGCCCCGATCGTCTGCGTGACAGACGATGCGCGACAGGGTGACACAGTCTGGGTTCACTGTCGCGCCGCCTTCGACGTACATGCGTGAAAAGGATCTCGAGCCAGCACCCCGGATCACCCCTGCGGGCTCGACGAGGCTCGGACCCGCCAGGTCGCGGCAGTCCTGGGTGCGTTACCGCCGCCATTCGAGGCGGCGGATGCCGTGCGCGACCGCGCGTCATCCGACACCCGCGTCGGATTGAGCTCGCGCAGCACACTCGCACGGCCGCCGTCGTCGCTCGGCAATTCCGGCTGCCCGCGCGCAAAGGCCGGCATGGCCGTCGCCGCGAGCAGCGCGGCGACCACCATCCGGGAACGGAGCTTTGTCACGTTCCCCCGCTTCATTGCGCACTCGCGGTCGATACGGTCGTTGCCGTGGCGGCCATCGCGGTGCGCTGTTCACCGTGCGCGATCGCGTAGAGCTCGCGGTTGCGTGCGACCGTCGCCGCGCTCGGCGGATAGTCGGAGTTCGAAGTGGGCACGATGCCGTCGCGTTCTGCCTGAACGAGATCGGCGATCACCTCGGCACGGGTCACGCCGGACGACGAGGTTTGTGCGAAGGCGGCTACCGGTGTTCCGACGACGACGGCGAGCAGTGCGGCTGCGATCAGTTTGCGATTCATGATGAAACTCCCGAGAACGGTTCAATGAAGACGCATCGTCGATGCGCCGCCGGCGTGACCGCAATCGCGATTCGCCGCCTGACACGTCCATTCTGGCGATCGGCCCGCACCCCACGCTGACCGGCAGATGACAATTTTGAAATCCGTCGCCCACGCACGGATAACAGTTTCGTAATGTTCAGGTCAGCGTCGGGTCAACGCTGCGCCAGCAGACTGCAAGCTCACCGCATCGAATGCGGCACCCATGCCCTGCATCGAGGAACAAAATCATGTGGATCGTCCGGCTGGCGTTGCGCAGGCCCTATACCTTCGTCGTACTCGCATTGCTGATCTTCATCGCGGGACCGCTCGCGATCCTGCGCATGCCGACCGACATCTTCCCGAACATCGACATTCCGGTCGTCAGCATCGTCTGGTCATACAACGGCTTTTCCGCCGAGGACATGGCCAAGCGAATCACGTCCAACTACGAGCGCGCGCTGACGTCGGACGTCGACGACATCGAGCACATCGAATCGCAGTCGCTGAACGGGGTGTCGGTCGTGAAGATCTTCTTCCACCCCGGTGCGGACATCAATCGCGCGATCGCGGAAGCCGCGAGCAATTCCGCGTCGATCCTGCGGATCCTGCCGCCCGGCACGCTGCCGCCGAACATCATCACGTACAACGCGTCGACGGTGCCGATCCTGCAGCTCGGACTGTCGAGCAACACGCTTGCCGAACAGCAACTGTACGACCTCGGCAACAGCTTCATCCGCACGCAGCTCGCGACCGTGCAGGGCGCGGCGGTGCCGCTGCCGTTCGGCGGCAAGATTCGCCAGATCGTCGTCGATCTCGACACGCGCGCGCTGCAGGCGAAGGGGCTCGCGCCCATCGACGTGGTGAACGCGATCAACGCACAGAACCTGATCCTGCCGGGCGGCACCGCGAAGATCGGCACGCGCGAGTACAACGTGCAGATGAACGGCAGCACACAGACGGTCGCCGCGCTGAACAACCTGCCCGTCAAGACGATCGACGGCAATGTGGTCTATGTGCACGACGTCGCGCACGTTCGCGACGGCTACGCCCCGCAGACCAACATCGTGCGCGTCGACGGCAAGCGCGCGGCGCTGCTGACCGTCGAGAAGACCGGCAGCGCGTCGACACTGACGATCATCGACCAGGTCAAGGCGATGCTGCCGAAGATCGCGGCCGGCTTGCCGAAAGCGCTGCACATCTCCGCGCTCGGCGATCAGTCGGTGTTCGTGAAGGCGGCGGTCCAGGGCGTCGTGCGCGAAGCGCTGATCGCCGCCTGCCTGACCGCGCTGATGATCCTGTTGTTCCTCGGCAGCTGGCGCGCGACGTTGATCATCGCCGTATCGATTCCGCTGGCCGTGCTCACGTCGCTGCTCGCGCTGGGCGCGCTCGGCCAGACCATCAACATCATGACGCTCGGTGGGCTCGCGCTCGCGGTCGGGATACTCGTCGACGACGCGACCGTCGCGATCGAGAACATCACGCATCATCTCGAACGCGGCGCGCCGCTGGAAGACGCCATTCTGACCGGCTCGGGCGAAATTGCCGTGCCGACCTTCGTGTCGACGCTGTCGATCTGCATCGTGTTCGTGCCGATGTTCATGCTCACGGGCGTCGCGCGCTACCTGTTCGTGCCGTTGGCCGAAGCGGTGATCTTCGCGATGGTCGCGTCGTATTTCTTCTCGCGCACGCTGGTGCCGACGCTCGCCATGGTCCTGATGCGCGCGAAGGGGCAAGGCCGCCCGCCGCGTGGCGTGTTCGCGCGCATCGCACGATTCCAGGCCGCGTTCGAACGTCGCTTCGAGGCGGTCCGGCTGCGCTATCGCGCGCTGCTGTCGGCGGCGATCTCGAATCGCCGCCGTTTCGCGGCCGCGTTTCTGCTTGCGTGCGCCGCATCGACCGGCCTGTTCGCATTCGCCGGCCAGGATTTCTTCCCGTCGGTCGACACGGGCGAGATCCGTCTGCATCTGCGCGCCCCGACCGGCACACGAATCGAGGAAACCGCACGCCTCACCGACGAAGTGGAAGCGCGCATCCGCACCGTGATTCCGGCGAACCAACTGGCCGGCATGCTCGACAACATCGGCGTGCCGGTGAGCGGGATCAACCTCACGTACGACTCGTCCGACCCGATCGGCACCGAGGATGCGGACGTGAACATCACGCTGAAGCCGAACCACGCGCCTACGGCAGCGTATGTCGCGAAGCTGCGCAACCTGCTCGCCCAATCGTTCCCGGGCGTGACGTTCGCCTTCCTGCCGGCCGACATCGTCAGCCAGATTCTCAATTTCGGACTGCCCGCGCCGGTCGACATCCAGATCGTCGGCAACAAGCTTGACCAGAACCGCGCGGTGGCGAATGCGCTGCTTGCCAAGCTGCGCGGCGTGCGCGGCCTCGTCGATACACGCATCCAGCAGCCCGGCGACGAGCCGGCAATCAACGTCGACGTGGACCGCACGAAGGCGATTCAGGCCGGCCTCGAACAACGCGACGTCGCGCAGAACCTGCTGATCGCGTTGTCGGGCAGTTCGCAGACGACGCCGAACTTCTGGCTCGATCCGCGCAACGGCGTCAGCTACCCGTTGATCGTGCAGGCACCGCAGTATTCCGTCGATTCGCTGCAGGCGCTTGCGAACATACCGCTGCCGACGGGTGCCGCGCGCCCGCCGCAGACGCCCGTGGGCGGTCCGGCCGCAGGCGCGCCCGCACAGAACCTGCTCGGCGCATTGGGCGCGTTCTCACGCGCGACGCAGCAGGCCGTGGTGTCGCATTACAACGTGCAGCCCGTGCTCGACATCTTCGCGTCGGTGCAGGGACGCGATCTGGGTGGCGTCACGGCCGACGTGACGAAGCTCGTCGACGATGCGCGCGCGCAACTGCCGCCCGGTTCGTCGATCGTGCTGCGCGGTCAGGTGCAGGCGATGCACGAATCGTTTGCCGGGCTGCTCGGCGGGCTCGCGATCGCGATCGCGCTCGTCTACTTGCTGATGGTCGTCAACTTCCAGTCGTGGCTGGACCCGCTCGTGATCGTTGGCGGCCTGCCCGCGTCGCTCGCCGGTATCGCGTGGATGCTGTTCGTCACGCGCACCACACTGTCGGTGCCCGCGCTGACCGGCACGATCCTGTGCATCGGCATCGCGACCGCGAACAGCATCCTCGTCGTCAACGCGGCGCGCGAGCTGATCGCGAGCGGCACACCACCGTGGCAGGCCGCGCTCGAGGCCGGATTCAGCCGCTTCCGTCCGGTCGTGATGACCGCGCTCGCGATGCTGATCGGCATGTTGCCGATGGCGCTCGGCCTCGGCGACGGCGGCGAACAGAACGCCCCGCTTGGCCGTGCCGTGATCGGCGGGCTGGCGTTCGGCACGCTGTCGACACTGCTGTTCGTACCTGTGCTGTTCGGCTTCATCCACGCGTGGCTCGACCGACGCCGCGAAGCGGCCGCCGCCCGCCGCGCGCAGGACATGCCGGTGGTGCGCTGATCGCTAACGCATCCCGATTCCCTTCGACTCGCCCGACATCGAACTCATCATGAACGACACGACCGAACCTCTGACCCCGCCGCCGGCTGCCGAACCGGAAACGATGCCGCCTGCCGCGCACGGCGCAGCGCCAGAAACGCCGCCGCCCTGGCGCGGCCGCAAGCTGGCCGTCCCGCTTGCCGCGATTGCCGTCGCCGCCGCGCTGCTCGCGATCGGCATCGTGCCGCGCATCGACGCGCGCGCCGCGCAGCGCCATCAGGTGGCGGCGCAGCAGGCGCTGCCGGTGACCGTGATCCAGCCCGGCGCCGCACCGGCCGACCAGACGCTTACGCTGCCGGGTGCCGTGACGCCGTATGCGGAAGCATCGATCTACGCGCGCACGAGCGGCTATATCGCACACTGGAGCGCGGACATCGGCACGCATGTGAAGGCCGGGCAAACGCTCGCGCAGATCACGGCGCCCGACCTCGACGCGCAGCTGCGCCAGGCGCGCGCGGACGCGGCGACCGCGCAAGCGAACTACGACTATGCGAAATCGACCGCGCAGCGCTGGCAGGACATGCTGAAGACGCAATCGGTGTCGCAGCAGGACACCGACACGAAGGTTGCCGACATGAACGCGAAGCGCGCGATGCTCTCATCCGCGCAGGCCAATACCGCCCATCTGAACGAGCTCGTGTCGTTCGAATCGGTGAGCGCGCCGTTCGACGGCGTGATTACCGCGCGCAACGTCGACGTCGGCACGCTCGTGACGGCGGGCGGCACGCCGGGCAGCCCCGGGCTGTCTGGCGAACTGTTCCATCTGGAGCAGACGGACACGCTGCGCGTGTTCGTCGACGTGCCGCAGGACAGCGCGACCGGCGTCTCCACCGGCACGGCCGTCTACCTGACCACGCAGCAGTATCCGGGGCGGCGCTTCGCCGCGCACGTCGCCCGCAGCGCGGGCGCGATCGACCCGGTCACGCGCACGCTGCGCGTCGAGATCGACGTCGACAATCGCGATGGCGCGTTGCTGCCCGGCGCGTATGCACAGGCGCACCTGCTCGTGCCGAGCGCGGCGCCCGCGTTCGAGCTGCCGGTCAGTGCACTGCTGTACCGGCCGAACGGCGTGACGGTTGCAACGGTCGGCGCGGATGGACGCACGGCGCTGAAGACCGTGCAGATCGGGCGCGATTTCGGCACGCATGTCGAGATCGTCGCGGGGCTCGGCGCGACCGATCGCGTGATCGACAACCCGGGCGATTCGATCGCAAGCGGCGAAACCGTGAAGATCGTGTCGGTCGAGCACGGCGCGGTGCCAGCAGCTTCGCCGACAGCGCAACCGGGCACGGCAAGTGGCGTGCCGTCAGCGCCACGCGCGGCGACGTCCCTGCCCGCCTCCGCGCCCGCTGCGCCCGCCTCGAACGCCCGCATCTGACC
Source organism: Burkholderia sp. Tr-862 (assembly GCF_011753085.1). NCBI lineage: Bacteria > Pseudomonadati > Pseudomonadota > Betaproteobacteria > Burkholderiales > Burkholderiaceae > Burkholderia > Burkholderia sp. Tr-862. The sequence continues at coordinate 33,064 of NZ_VWWG01000039.1, read as the reverse complement.
CGCCATGCCTACCTGTGAGATTCCCGCCATGCGCCTTCCTCACCCGCTCCCGTTCGCCCGCCGCGTCGTCGCGCTCGGCGTTGTCACCGCGTTGGCCGCTTGCTCGACGCTGCCGCCCTATTCGCCGCCGACTGTCGCGGTGCCCACGCACTATGCGGGCGCACCGGCCGCGCAACCGGGCTGGCATGTCGCGGCGCCGGCCGATGCCGCGTCGCGCGGCGCGTGGTGGACCGTGTTCCACGACGCGGATCTGAACGCGCTCGAAGCGCGCGTCGACGTGTCGAATCAGACCGTGAAGAAAGCCGTTGCCGACCTCGAGCAAGCGCGCGCGACGGTCAACTACCAGCATGCGGGGTTTCTGCCGACAGTGACGGCGGGCGTGGCGCAAAGCCGTTCACGCATATCGCAGAACAAGCTGGGTTCGTCACTCGCCGGCAAGACGACACCCGACCATCAGGTCGGCGTGACTGCAAGCTGGGAACCCGACGTGTTCGGCCGCGTGCGCGATGCAGTGGCAGGTGCGCAGGCGAACGCGGACGCGAGCGCCGCCGATCTGCAAGCTGTAAAACTGTCGGTCACGGCCGAACTCGCGACCGACTATTTCGCGCTGCGCTCGCTCGACACGCAAAAGCAGCTGCTCGACGACTCGGTGCGGGCCTATGCGGATGCGCTGAAGCTGCTGCAACAGCAGCTCGCGGCCGGCGCGATCGATGCGTCCGCCGTCGCACAAGCCGAAACGCAACTGGAAGCGACGCGCACGCAGGATACCGACATCGACGCGTCGCGCGCGCAGCTCCAGCATGCGATCGCGACGCTCGTCGGCGAAAACGCATCGACGTTCGCCTTGCCGCCGCGCGTTCAAGCGTTCGATGTGCCGGCCATTCCGGCCGGCGTGCCGTCGCAACTGCTCGAACGACGGCCTGACATCGCGGCTGCCGAGCGTCGCGTCGCAGCCGCGAACGCGCAGATCGGCGAAGCGCACGCCGCGTTCTTCCCCGACCTCGTGCTGTCGGCGAGCGCGGGGCTCGAAAGCGGGTTCTTCATGCCGTGGCTGACCGCGCCAAGCCTGTTCTGGTCGCTCGGCCCGCAACTCGTCGGCACGCTGTTCGACGGCGGCCGGCGCAGCGCGACGCTGCGCGGCGCGCACGCGCAGTACGATGGCGAGGTCGCCGACTATCGGCAGACCGTGCTTGGCGCATTCCAGCAGGTGGAGGATCAACTGTCCGCGCTCGATGCGCTCGCGTCCGAAGCCGCCAGTCAGCGGCGCGCGACCGACGCGGCCGACCTGTCGCTGCGGCTGACGACGAATCGTTTCAATGCCGGCGCCGTCAGCTATCTGGACGTAGTGACCGCGCAGACGATCGCGCTGACCAATCGGCGCCAGGCCGACCAGATCGCCGCGCGCCGGATGGAAGCGTCGGTCGGATTGCTGAAGGCGCTGGGCGGCGGCTGGCACGCGGGCGCGGATATCGCCGCTTCCGCCGCCGGGTCGGGCACGGCGATCAAGACGCAGGGTTCCTGACGAAAATGAGGATGAATCGCGTGCCCGTCGCGTCGCTTTCGACGCGCGCGCTGCCGCCGTGCAGTTCCATCACCGAGCGCACGATCGCGAGCCCGAGCCCGGCCGTGCCGCCCGGCACGCCGCCGCTGCGCGCGGGGTCGCCGCGTACGAATCGGTCGAAGATGCGCGGCAGCAGCGCGGGATCGATCGGCTCGCCCGGATTCTCGACGACGACGCGTACCGCGTCCGCCGTTTCGTCGACGCTCAGCGCGATGACGCCGCCCGCAGGCGTATAGCGCAGCGCATTCGCGAGCAGGTTGCCGACCGCGCGGCGAAACAGTTCGACATCGGCAGTCAGCTGGCCGTGCCCTTCGACGCGCAGCGTCGAACCCGCTTCATCGGCGAGCCCTTCGAAGTATTCGGCGATGCGCGTCAGCTCGTCATGCACGTCAAATGCGCGCTGCCGCGTCACGAAGGTCGGGTGTTCGGCGCGCGCGAGAAACAGCACGTTCTCGATCATCCGCGCGAGACGGTCGTATTCCTCGAGATTCGATTCGAGCAGCGCCTGGTATTCGCCGGGCGAACGCGGCCGTGCAAGCGCCACCTCGGTCGCGCCGCGCATGTTGTTCAGCGGCGTGCGCAGGTCGTGCGCGAGATCGGCGCTGAATTGCGACAGATGTCCGAAAGCTTGCTGCAGACGGCCGAGCATCGCGTTCTGCGCATCGACGAGCGCGCGCAGTTCGCGCGGCGCGCGCGCGGCGTCGAGCCGCGCGTCGAGCTTGTCGACGGTGATCCGGCCGGTGTTCGCGACGATCTCGCGCAGCGGTGCGAGCGCCGTGCGGATCAGCCAGTAGCTGAGCAGCATCGCGCACAGCGCGCCCAGCCCGCCGGCGAGCTTCAGCTTGTCGCGATAGCCGTCCAGCAGTTCGGCGCGATCGCTCATGTCGCGCGCGATCGCGATGCGGATCTGCGTACCGTCGCGCAGCATCGCGCCGGCCACGACACCGCGCACGGGCGTGCCGCCGTCGGCGCGCCATGTCGCGATCCGGTCGACCGTGATCCGGTCGGCCGCCGGCACAGGCGTCGCGTCGCGCGGAAACAGCTCGGCATCGGGCAACGCAGGCGGTGCGGGCGACGCCGTGCCCGACGCAACCGTCGGCAGATCCTCGCGCTCGTTGCGCCTGACGTTGTGCCGCGCGAGCACATTGCCCCGATCGTCGATCACGGCCATCGAGAGTGCCGCGTTCCCGAGCACCTGGCTCGTCAGCCGGTCCGCGTGCGCGCGCACGGCGTCGAGCGAATCGAGTTCGCCCGCGAGCCGGCGCGTGTGTCGTGCGGCAAGCACGATGTCCAGATCGTCCTGCGTCCTCACCTGCCGCTCGAGGCCGGTATACACGTACGTGCCGACGAGCGCGAAGACCGCGAGCATCGTCGCCCCGAACGCGAGCGCGAGCGTCGCGCCAAGCGATCGACCGAGCGTCATGCACCGTCCTTCGGTTCGAGCACGTAGCCTACGCCGCGCACCGTATGGATCAGCTTGACCGGAAACGCATCGTCGATCTTCGCGCGCAGTCGCCGGATGGCGACTTCGACGACGTTGGTGTCGCTATCGAAGTTCATGTCCCAGACATACGACGCGATCTGCGTGCGGCTCAGCACCTCGCCTTGCCGACGCGCGAGCAACTGCAGCAGCGAGAACTCGCGTGGCGTCAGGTCGATCCGCACCGTGCCGCGCTTCACGCGGCGGCGCACGACGTCGATTTCCAGGTCGCCGACCACGACGCGCTCGGTCTCGCGTGGTGGCCCGCGGCGCGCAAGCGTGCGGATGCGAGCGAGCAGTTCGACGAATGCGAACGGCTTCACGAGGTAATCATCGGCGCCCAGTTCGAGACCGTGCACGCGATCCTGCACATCGTCGCGCGCGGTCAGGAACAGCACGGGCGTGGTATGGGTGTCGCGCAGGCGCTTGAGCACGCCCCACCCGTCGAGCACGGGCAGCATCACGTCCAGCACGATCACGTCGTAGTTCTCTTCCTGCGCGAGCATCAACCCTTCCGCGCCGTCCTTTGCGAGATCGATGCTGAAGCCGGATTCCTCGAGCCCTTTCTTCAGATACGCGGCCGTCTTCGGTTCGTCTTCGACTATCAGGATGCGCATGCTCGGCTCCATCGCATTCGGTTGGAATATGCGGCGATGTTACCGGTAAACCGGCGGGCGAAAGGCTTCGCCGACCAGCGGCACGGCTCGATGACGAAAATGTAATCAGCCGGTCAGCGCGTTGACGGTCGCGGCATTGCGCACGTCGTGACTATGCGGCGGGGATTTGCCATACCGCGGCCTGGCAGCAATGAGCCGCACGTTCGCTTCCAGCGTAAACGGCCGCTCGGCGGATGGCGGTCGATCTCGGCGGATGCACCCGCATCGGCACTGCCGTTTCGTGCACCACGCGGCGGCGGCGCAATGAACGACGTGTTCCTGTTGCTTGCCGTGCGCGGTGCGCGGTGCGCGACGCACCCTATTCGCTCTTGTTCGACTGGACCAGACGCAGAATCCGGCTGTCGTACGGCGACTGCATGACTTCCGCAATGCGGATGTCGGATGCGGCCGGGTGCAGCGGGTTCAACAGGAAGTTGTGCGCGTGCGGCACGACGACGCTCGGTACGCGCAGCAGTGCGCTCGGCTGCGTGTGCAGCCACTCGGTGCCGGCGCTGCGGGTCCAGTCGACGTTCTCCCGCCAGTCGGCCGGCGCATCGCCTTCGGCGATCTCGGCAACGTCCACCGATTCGGACACCTCGACGCGCAGCAACTGGTATCCGCTCGGCAATTGCGCAACGGTGGCCATTTCGAAGTGGACGAGCGTCTCGAGCAGCGCGAGCGCCGGATGCTCGGCGAGATAGACGACGGGCTGCCCGGCAAAATGCCAGCGCCCGCCGGCCCGCAAGCCGCCGATGCCTTTCAGATCGGCGTAATTGCTGATCCGCCACAGCGTCGTCAAGCGAAATACCCCTCGTCGATCTGCGTGAGCGCCTCTTCGACGAGTCGCGCGCCGTGCTCGGTGCTCGACATGTCGAGCGACGTGCGGCCACCGAAGCGCTGGAGCCCGTTGCGCAGCCACGCCATCGCCTTGTCCTGATCGCCGAACGTGGCCGTCGCCTGCGCGACGATGCGCGCAAGCCGGATCGCCTTGTCCGATTCCTCCGGCGACAGGCGCTCGTGTGCCTGGCGGCGATGGCTCAACGTGCGCCGCGGGATGATGAAGGCGAGTTCGTCCGACTTCAGGCCGCGCTCCGACAGCCGATCGATCACCGCGACGTCGACGCGCGCGCTCGCCAGCTCGGCGAGATCGGCGCCCGAGCGGACGCGAATCGCGAGCAGTTGCTCGAGTATCGTGAATTCGGCCTGGCGCGGGTGCGCGACGCCCGAAGGGTGAAACGCGATCGTGCTCATGATTCTTCTCCGGCAATTTGCCCAAACATTATAGGCGTTTTGCCGAGGGCGGGCAGATTCTTGTCGTCACGGGTTCGATTGCGCATCGTCACGGGCGCGCCGCTTCGGCCCCATTACACGTGGTCGCGGGCGCGCAATCGACGGTTCGCGCGGGAGCGGAGGCAGTGAAATTCGGGAATGAAGGCCTGTACCGACGTCATGTGGTTGTCACGTAACAACTTTTCTAAGGAATAAAGATCGGCAGGCACGACGCGCGACGCCCCGGGGCGTCCTTCCTCCGACGTCCTGCCCGGTGCCGACGCCGATCAGCCGGCCCATGCCGACGATCGGATCACGCTGCAGAAATTGCCTGCATGGAAATGCGGATCCTTGTCGGCCAGCACATCGGCCTTCACGTTGCCGAACGTCGTGTCCGGCTTGTGCCGGATGCCGTCGTAGAACGCCTGGATGATGTCTTCCTTGAAATGCGGCGTGCGCGGATGCGCTCGGACGATGGCGTCCCGTTCGACGTCGCTGTACTCCGGATACGCGAGGCCCAGCACGTCCATCTCGACCCCCGCGGTGACGAGCGCGACGACCGGATGCATGTGCCGCGGAATGCCGGGGGTGGTGTGCAGCGCGATCGCAGTCCATACGACGTCGATGTCCTGCTGCGAAATGCCCTTGCTCTTCAGGAAATCCCGGGCGGCATTGGCGCCGTCCACTTCGAATCGTTCGCACGCGCTGCTGTGCCGATGCGTGAGCCCCATGTCATGAAACATGCAGCCGCAATAGAGCAGCTCGGGATCGTAGCGGAGCCCGCGGTGCTGCCCCGCAAGCGCGCCGAAGTAGTAGACGCGGCTGGAGTGATGAAACAGCAACTCGGACTCGGTATCCCGTACGAGTTCGGTGATTTCGCGAGCGAGTTGGCTATCGGGAAGGGTGATGCCGGCGACGTTCATAGTCATGATCGATCTCCATTGAAGACAGCAACCATTCTCCGGAGGCCCGGGTTTGGCATCAATCGACGTATTACGCCAAATCCTGCCATTTCGCTCGATCGACGGCCATCGCCGCCGCAACCCTCGAATCGCGCCCGCGAAGTGCGCCGATGCGCCGCTCGTCGCCTCGCATTGCGCGTCTATACTGCTACGCGTCACGTTCGACACATCGATACAACACGCAACCGAACATGCCGAAGGTCGTGGGAATTTTCGCGGTACCGGGCGTACAACTGCTCGACGTCTCCGCGCCGCTCGACGTATTCGCCCAGGCCAACGCCGAATGCGGCAAGCCGTTCTATACGCTGCGGATCATCGCGAGTGAGTCCGGGCCGATCCGCACGTCATCGGGCGCGCAATTGCTGGCCGACTGGATCGCTCCCGCCATTCCTGATCGCCTCGACACGCTGCTCGTCGCCGGTGCGCCGGGTGCCGCCCAGGTCGCGCTGCGAACCGACGTTCTCGCATGGCTGCGCTCGGCCGCCGTGCAAAGCAAGCGGTATGGCTCGATCTGCACCGGCGCCTTCATCCTCGCGGCGACCGGCCTGCTGAAAGGACGACGCCTGACGACGCACTGGGCCGCCGCCGACGCGCTCGCCGATGCGTATCCATCGCTCACGGTCGAAGCGGACGCGCTGTACGTACGCGACGGCAAGCTGCGCACCGGAGCGGGCGTCACGGCCGGCCTCGATCTCGCGCTCGCGCTGGTCGAGGAAGATCTCGGCCGGGAAATCGCGCGGCGCGTCGCCGCGCAACTGGTCATGTTCTTCAAGCGCCCGGGCGGGCAGCTCCAGTTCAGCCGCAGCGGCGAGGCACGGCCGGCCGGGCGCTCCGTGCTGCAGGAAGTCCAGCGCTGGATCGCCAGCCATCCTGAACTCGAACACTCGGTGGCGGCACTCGCGAAGCATGCGGGCATGAGCCCGCGCCACTTCGCGCGGCTCTTTCGCGCGGAGGTCGGCATGACACCGGCCGCGTGGGTCGAAGCGACCCGCATCTCCGCGGCTCGGCAACTGCTCGAAAACGGACATGACACGCCCAAGCAGGTCGCCGCGAAATGCGGCTTCGCGAACGTCGATACGCTCAGACGGTCGTTCGCCAGGCACGTCGGGATCACGCCCGCCGAATACCGGAAACGACAGTCGGTCGTCGAGGCGTGAGTGACGCGATACACATCGATGCGCGAGAAGGCGGGCCCGGTCCGCATTGCACAGCGATGGGGCGAACGCATTGCCTTGCCCGCGACCAATGCTTCGTTATCCGATTTAATTGATCTTTCAATCGGCCGAGGCCGGCGTGCGGTTGCGATACGCCTCTGTCCCGGATCGCGCCGGTTCCTGGGTTCAGCACCACCAATCGCACCCCGCGAATGCGCTCCGGCACGCCAATAATCATCAGACAAAATCCCGCTTTCCCCGCGAATCGTTTACCCAGTTGCAATAATTATTCGCTGGAACGCCTATTTCCGACCGGTATCGCGATCGCTACGATGCAATCAACCGCTGAACGCAACAAGCGAAGCGCGAAATCTACGAAACCCGGAGGTCACCATGAAGTCGTTCATCTACGCAGTCGCCGCTGCCACCGCCCTTACCGCATCCGTTGGCGCATTCGCCCAGTCGAACCCGTCGGGCGAACTGACGCGCGCCCAGGTCCGCGCGGAACTCGTGCAGCTCGAGCAAGCCGGTTACAAGCCGGAAGCGTCCGACGCCCACTATCCGAATGCGCTGCAAACCGCGCAGGCGCGCGTGACGAACAGCGACGCAACGGGTTACGGCGCACAAGCCGCCGCCGGCGTGCGTACCGGCCGCGCGATCGCGGTCAAGCAAACCGCTCGCGACTCGGTCTATTTCGGTCAGTAAGACCGACGCACGCGGCGCGTTCCTCGATACGCGCGCTGCCGACGCAACACCCCGCTCCCGTTCATCGGGGCGGGGTGTTTCGTTTTCGGTGCCTCCGACACGCGCGCTCCACGACGCACGATCGATGCGCGAGCACGGCTCGGCCGCTGCCCCGCACCGTTCACGCAGACGGCCGGCGTTTGCGCATAGAATGGCCGCGTGGTCGGCGCCGGCCGAAGCGAACGCGAGCGATACCTCGAGTCACCGGGCATACCGCACTCGCTGGCCGACCCGATGCCGCACTCATCGCATTTTTCGAAAAGGAGCGGTTTCATGTCTCAAACATCCGGTTCCATGATCACGTTTCGTCGCCCGGACGGCCAGGAACTGCAGGGCTACCTCGCGACGCCGGAAAAGACCGAAGGTGCACCCGCGGTCGTCGTCATCCAGGAGTGGTGGGGCCTGAACGACCAGATCCGCGGCGTCGCCGATCGCCTCGCGCGCTGCGGCTACTTCGCGCTCGTGCCCGACCTGTATCGCGGCAAGTCGACGGTCGAAGAGGAAGAAGCGCACCACCTGATGACCGGCCTCGATTTCGGCGACGCCGCATCGCAGGACATTCCGGGCGCAGTGCAATATTTGAAGACGCGCGCGTCGCGCGTGGCGGTCACCGGCTTCTGCATGGGCGGCGCACTCACGCTGCTGTCGCTGCAGTTCGCCGATGCGGATGCCGGCGTCACGTGGTACGGCTTCCCTCCGCTCGACTACCTCGATCCGTCGAAGATCAAGGTGCCGCTGATGGGTCACTGGGGTACCCAGGATGCGTTCTTCGCCATCGACCAGGTCGATGCGCTGGAGAAGAAGCTGACCGATGCGAAGGTCGGCATCGAATTCCACCGCTATCTCGCACATCACGCGTTCGCGAACGAAACGGCGGTCGGCCCCGGCCGCATCGGCGGCACGCAGTTCGATCCTGTGTGGTCGCAGATCGCGTGGGATCGCACGCTCACGTTCTTCGGGCGCACGCTCTGGGGCAAGCAGCAGTAATACCGCAGCGGGCACCGGCCGCTGCCGTGCAGCGACGCACGTAAAGCGAAACGCCACGGACCTGCATCCGTGGCGTTGTCGTTTGTGGCTGCGAATTCGTCACGCGAGCGTGGGCGGCGCCGCCTGGCTGACGTCCACGCGTTTCGGCAGGATGCCCGTCTGATAGAACACGTCCGCGATGTGCTGCTGGTACGCGAGCGTCTCGCGCGTCACGGGTTCGACGCCGAAGCGCGCACGGCGGAACGCGAGCGCCACGGCCGGCTCCGGAATGCCCCACAGTTTCGAGAACTCGGCCGCACCCTGCGCGCGATTCGCATCGAGCCATCGCTGGACCGTCGTCAGCTCGGACACGACCACACCCAGCACGTCGGCATTGCGCTGCGCATAAGTGCGCGACGCGAAGTAGTAACTGCGGTTCTCGACGAGCCCCGTGCCATCCGCGACGATGCGCGCGCCCAAAGCCTGCTGGACGACGGCGAGAAACGGATCCCAGATGATCCACGCGTCGACCGAGCGGTTCTCGAACGCGGCGCGCGCATCGGACGGAGACAGCCAGACCGGCTTGACGTCCGCATGGTCGAGCTTCGCGGCCTGCAGCAAGCGGACCAGCAGGAAGTGGGTGTTGGATCCCTTCACCAGCGCGATGCGCTTGCCGCGCAGATCCGCGAAGGTCCTGACCGGCGAATCCTTCGCGACGATCACTGCCTCGGTCGAGGGTCCTGCCGGCGTCTGCGCGTAGTAGACGAGCGGCGCACCCGCCGCGAGCGCAAAAATCGGCGGCGCCTCGCCGACATCGCCGAAGTCGATCGAGCCCGCGTTGAGCGCTTCGAGCTGCGGCGGCCCCGACGGGAACTCGGCCCATGTCACGTTCACACCGAGCGTCGCGAGCTTGTCCTGCAGCGTGCCTCTCGCCTTCAGCAGGCTGAGCGGCCCTTTCTGGTAGCCGATGCGTAACGTGCGTGCGCCGGCCGCGGCAGCGAGCGCGAAGCGCGGCTGGGCGGCAGCGCCCGCCGCGAGCGCCAGACCGGCCTGGATAAGCCGGCGGCGGGATCTGGATAGTCGATCTGCCATGATGTCCTGGGTTCGATGGGAAGGGAGCGCGAGTCGAATCGATTCTAGGGGTTCGACGCTTGGCATCGAACCAACGAAGTCCGATATCGAAAGCAGGTGCTTTCATAAAGGCGTGCATCGCGCGATGCAACCGATCGGAGACGTCGCGCCGGTTCGTCTTCGCCATCAACTTCGGTATGCGAATTATCTGGCGCGGACCAATGTCGACCAATATCGATTCATGGACTGCGTAACGTGTGCCGCGTCATTGAACCGGGCACACGTCGCCCACTTTCGCTCAGGACGCGCAGGAACCGCGCAGCGCGGCCTCGTCGGCGGCCAGCATTTCGGGCACGCATTCCCGCAGGAAATCGACGAACGTCCGGATCTTCGCGTCGAGGTACTGGCGCGACGCGTATAGCGTGTAGACCGTCAGCTTCTGCAGCCGGTACTCGGGCAACACGCGAACCAGCGCGCCACTCGCCAGGGCGGGTACCGCGCTCGACATCGGCAATGAGCCGATCCCGAGGCCGGCGCGCAGCGCGGCGCCGAGCGCGTCGGCGATGTTCACCTGGAAGTCCGGCAGCGGCAGCTCGAATGTCTCCCGACCGTCGGGGCCGTCGAGATGCCAGCGGTCGCGCGGAAAGATCGGCGTGACGATCTGCAGGCATGAATGCGCTTCGAGATCGCGCACGGTGCGTGGCGTGCCGCGCTCCTTCAGGTAAGCGGGCGACGCGCACAGCACGCTGTGAACATCGCCGAGCCGCTGCGACACCAGCCCCGAGTCGGGCAGCTCCGCCGAGCTCAGCTGCAGCGACACGTCGTAACCTTCGTCGATGATGTCGGGCACGTGCTGCGACAGCGTCAGTTCGACCGCCACCGACGGATAGCGCTGCCGGTATCGCACGACCGCGGGCACGACGTAGGCCTGGCCGAAACTTGTGGTTGCATGCACATGCAGGCGTCCCGACGGCTTCGCCTGCGCGTCCGCCGCCTCCGCTTCCGCTTCGTCGATATAGCCGAGGATGCGCTGGCACCGGTCGAGATAACGCTGCCCGGCATCGGTCAATGCGATGCGGCGCGTGCTCCGGTTGAGCAGGCGCGTGCGCAGATGCGTTTCGAGTTGCGCGACTGAACGCGACGCATAGGCGGTGGTGATGCCCAGGCGCTGGGCCGCGCTCGTGAAGCTGCCCTCCTCCGCCACCCGGACGAAAATGCGCATCATCTGTAACGTGTCCATCGACAGGTCCCCGGGATTGAAATCGCTTCGCGGCGGCGCCTGCCCCGGCACGGTCCGGTCTGGCGCGAATTGTGCGGAACAGTACCGCAGCGGTGCAGGCGTGTCCAGTTTGCCGTGCACCGTTGCGGCGGGCCTCGTTCACGCGACAACCCCTGTCGAAGGACGACCGGCATCGGATCGGTGCAGGTGGCACGGCGGCGGCCTGCCGGGCACGCATTGCACGTGCCGCGTCGCGCTCAGGCCTGCTCGAACGGGTTGCTCAGCACGATCGTGTCGTCGCGCTCGGCGCCGGTCGTGATCATCGACACGGGCACGCCCGCGACCGCCTCGACGCGCGCGATGAAATCCTGCGCGGCACGCGGCAACGCCGCACGCTCGCGCACGCCCTTCACGGTGCCGTCCCACCCGGCGAACGTTTCGTAGACGGGCATCGCACGCGCCTGCGCGTCGAGACTCGCGGGCAGATGGTCGACGCGTGCGCCATCGAGCTCGTAGCCGACGCACAGCTCGATCGACGCGAAGCCGTCGAGCACGTCGAGCTTGGTGAGCGCAAGCGAATCGATCCCCGAGATCCGGACGGCCTGCCGCAACTGCGCGGCATCGAGCCATCCGCAGCGGCGCGGCCGGCCGGTGTTGACGCCGAACTCCTGCCCGCGCGCGCGCAGCGTTTCGCCGGTGGCGTTGGTCAGTTCGGTGAGGAACGGGCCGCCGCCGACGCGCGTCGCGTACGCCTTGGTCACGCCCAGCACGTGGCCGAGTTTCGACGCGCCGAGCCCCGTGCCGGCCGCCGCGGCCGATGCAACGGTGCCCGACGACGTCACGAACGGATACGTGCCCCAGTCGATGTCGAGCATCACGGCTTGCGAGCCTTCGAACAGGATGCGCTCGCCGCGGTCGTTCGCGTCGTTGAGGTCGGCCCACACGGGACGCACGAACGGCAGGATCTTCGGTGCGATGTCGACCAGCGTTGCCAGCATCGCGTCGCGCGAGCACGGTTCGAGCCCCAGGCCGCGAAACCATGCATTGTGATAATCGACCAGCACGTCGAGCTTGTCGGCAAGCCGGCCCGGTTCCGCCAGATCGGCGACCCGCAACCCGCGGCGCCCGACCTTGTCCTCATAGGCCGGCCCGATCCCGCGCAGCGTGGTGCCGATGGGTTCGCGACGCAGACGCTCCTGCGCCTGGTCGATCGCGCGGTGAATCGGCAGGACCAGCGTGGCGTTCTCGGCGATCGACAGATTGTCGGGCGTCACCGACAGCCCAAGCTCGGCCATCCGCCCGATCTCGGCCAGCAGCGCCTCGGGATCGAGCGCCACGCCGTTGCCGATCACGCCGCGCTTGCCGCGCACGATCCCGCTCGGCAGCAGCGCGAGCTTGTACGTCTTGTCGCCGACGACCAGCGTATGGCCCGCGTTGTGGCCGCCGTTGTAGCGGGCGACGAGATCGGCCTGCGCCGCCAGCCAGTCCACGACGCGCCCCTTGCCTTCGTCACCCCATTGGGCGCCCACCACCACCACGTTCGGCATGCTCCATACTCCATGTGAGAAATCCAGACACGTATTGCGGCCACATCGGCCGTTTGTGTGCCATATTGGCGGAGCAGGATCGCCCGATCAAACGATTAAATCTGAGCATTCGCGTGAATAAAATTCACGCGAAACGATGAATGGCCCGACGACTCCCTCCCTTGAATTCGCTGCGCGCGTTCGAAGCCGCTGCCCGGCTCGGCAGTTTCACGCTTGCCGCCGACGAGCTGTGCGTGACACATGGCGCGATCAGCCGGCATGTCCAGCAGCTGGAAGCGTGGCTCGGCCGGCCGCTGTTCGAACGGCACAACCGGCGGGTCGAGCTGACCGATGCCGGTCGCGCGTACCTCGCCGAGGTTGGCGCATCGTTCGACCGGATCGCGCTCGCCACCGCGCAGCATTTCGGCCAGGGGCAGCAACGCGTGCTGCGCGTCAGCGCGCCCGCGACGTTTTCGCTGCGCTGGCTCGTGCCGAAGCTGTCGTCGTTCCAGGTTGCCCATCCGGCCATCGAGGTGCGGCTGTCGACGTCGAACGAGCCGATCGAGAAGTTGCGCGACAAGGTCGACCTGATCGTCCGCGGCGGTCCGCAGGCAATCGACGGGTACGTCGCCGAGGAATTCCTGTCCGAAGTCCGGTTGCCCGTATGCGCGCCGAAGCTGCTCGAGGGCCGGCCGTTGCGTACACCGGCCGATCTCGCCGGCTTCACGCTGCTGCATGCGGCGACCTATCCCGGCATGTGGCCTGAATGGCTCGCGGCGGCCGGGCACGCGAATCTGGTGCCGCGGCACTCGCTCACGCTCGAGCATTTCTACCTGACGCTGCAAGGCGCGCTCGACGGCCTCGGCGTCGCGATGGGACCGATCGCGCTCGTCGCGGACGACATTGCCGAAGGGCGGCTGGTGCAACCGTTCAGCGAACCGGCACTGCCGCCGTGGCGTTATTTCACCTACGTGGCGGCCGCGCGCGCGGAGGACGAAGCGGTGCGGGCATTCAAGGACTGGCTGAAAACGACGGGGAACGCGGCGGCGGACGCGCGGCACTGACTATGCCGGCTGCGGGCGATCAGCAGGTGCGGGTTTCGAGCGCCGTTGCGCCGACCCGTATATGAACATGCCGGGCGTCGCGCTCATTCACGGAGAGCGACAAGGTTCGATGGATGTCGACTCGCTCTACCAAAATACAGAGGATATCGAAGCAATTGATACGGATGCGTTGCCAGGACGCGCAGCGTGTTTGTGCAGCACAAACGACAAACCCCGGCTCGAGCCGGGGTCTTTGTCGCGAACGGCGCTTACTGGCTGGCGCCAGCGGCTGCGCCCGCCTTCTTCTCGGCGTTCTGCAGGTTCTGCGGATAGTTCGGATCGTTGGCCGCCGGCTTGTAACCAGCGTCTTCGAGTTTCTTCAGTTCGGCGGTGTTCTTCGCGCGCGCAGCCTTGTGTTCGGCTTTGCGTTGTGCCCGTGCTGCCTTGCGCGCCTCACGCTTCGCGGCCTTCGCATTCTGGGCGACCGGTGCGCTGCTGGCGTCAGCCTGCGCGAACACCGGAGCTGCGGAGCCGAAGAGGAACGCTGCTGCCGTAGCAGCCAGCGTGAGTTTTCTGATCTGGATTCGCATCGCTGAGCTCTCTTTTCTGATTGGTCACGGAATGAAAATGCATCGAGATACCGCCCCTGCCCCTGATCGGTCTTCATGTTGCGATCAGGGCCTTTGCATCATAACCGCGTTGCGAAAAATGTGGCGTCATCGTGAGGACAATGTTGGGGATACACGTATGGGATAGGTCGTGCCGCCGGCACCACAACGATGCATCGGGCGCGAGGACCACGCGACGTCGATGACCGCGGCAACCATATGACGAACCGGATTATTCCGTCGATACGATGCCGGTTGCCGATGAGGACGAGATCCGTTTCCGCATGTCGTGCACGCGTATGAGGCCGACTGTTTCACCCGTGGAATTTGCCGCGCGCGCAACGTGAGCGTCGCTTCATGAACGGGATCACCTACCGAACTGCAGGCCCATGTGCCTGGTTGTGATTCGCGGTCGCGCGAACGCGGTTCATCCCATAAACGGGCACGCTTCGTTCGGCGCCGAGTCCGACACGATCCCTGCATGTCCATACGGTCCAAAGCGAACGATCGGGTAACCGCTCGCTGCACGCATGGCTACCTGTTCGGCGCTCTTCGTAACCACTTGTGGGAGATGACGTTTGCGGACCGAGACGTCATCGCCGCATGCGGTGAACGCTTCGATCGACATTCGTTCGCGATTGCGCGCAGGTATCGCACGATGCGTTTGCGGTGCGAACGCGAAAGGTTCGTCACCGCACCGGCGTCGCGACGAGTCTCGAGCCTGTGCGACGAGGACACCGGTACGTCCTGCGCTGCGCGTCTGCGTCACAGCTTTTCCGTTGGTTGGGCGCATCTCGCGCGGAGGCATCGCGCACTCGGTTTGCCAATCCGCGGAAGACCTTGTCGGTGAGCTTTTACAGGACTCGAGATTTTCCGACGGTGAGGATATTCGGGATCCGAGCGCGGGATCCGATGAGGGTGAGCTTCGTTGATGGCGATCGCCTCACGTTCGGAGGATTGAGCCGCCCGCGGTCGCTGTCTCGCCGATCGAGACACAGTACCGATTCCGGTACGGCCCAAAGGTAGAAAACTATGAGAGCGAATGCCCTTAGACACGCCGGGCACTTTCGTCAGCACACAGGCCGGCGATTGGAAAAGTGTCGGACCGATCGACATGCGATAGCCGAAGACTTATCCACGGAAGCCCCGGCACAGATGACAAAAAATCCACTTGCGACTGGATTTCGGCGATTTCTCACTGCCGGGAGGGAAGCTGGCGATGTTCCCCAGTGAGGCGCAGGAATCGCTCATTGAGGGTAATCCCGGATGAAAGGCAGCCCGCGACGGATATTTTTGGTCCCATACGCGGGTACCTATGTCCCGCAAACGACGATTTCCTCCCATAAGTTTCTACGTTTGAGTGTTTGTGAGTGGGTACTCACCTTCTTGGAAGGCCTTGTTGGGCCTGGGAGGCTTGCAGAATGAGGGCAAATATCAAGGGTTGCACAGGCCGAACACCCGGATTGCTGTGCCTGTCCAGCCCTGCGGACTCGCTTTGGTAGCGGTTTATGGGGGTTGTGTTTCTGCACAAGCACACGTGTGTTTACATCTTTTGTAAACAACGTTTACTTCTTTAACTACTTTTAGACGGCTCAGAGCCTTGTCTGGCAAGGGTTTGACAGGGGTTCAGTACCCATTTATGGGAGCACAGGCGGAAGAGTATGGGGCTTAAGGTCTGTGGATTTGGGGATTCGGGTACCGAGTTGTGGGAAATGGGGGTTGTGGATATGGGGCACGCGTAGCCTGTTATGGGATTTCCGCCCGGAAATGCTTCAGGTAGCCCTCTATGGGGGAATCCATTGGTAGCCATTTATGGTGCATTGTTGCTGATCCGTCGGCGGCCCACGGCACAGCATTTTATGTGAGGTTGCCGGTTATGGGATGGACTTCAGGTAGCCGGTTATGGGGGCCTGCACAGACCGGGTTATCTCGTTTTGCTCGGCCCTCGGGATGTTGAGTCCCATAGACAGGATCAGGGAGATGGAAAGGTTACCTTCTGTGGGGGATTCCCAAGGTAGTCATCCATGGGGGTGATTTTCGCCCGCCCGGCACGGTTGAAGACAAAACGCTAAACCGGCGGTTCCCGACAGGTACCCATTCATGGGAAGCATTAAAGGTAGCGTGTTATGGGAGCGCGCGGATCGTGTTGCAGGGCACCACGAATCCGGTTTGCAAATCCCGTTCGGGTGAATTCTTTCCCATGAATGGGTACCTTCGGTTGGGCAAGTCTCGTGCCGGATCCTGATGGCGAACTACACAGGTAGCAGGATTTGGGAGCTATTTTTGGCGGAAAGGTATATGGATATGGGACTTCGCACAGCTCGAAAAACAGTAGATTTTCCTTTTATGACAATAAGTTAGGAGCGGTAGTGAAAGTGATACTGGAGAAAGAGACGTTGCTCGACGGCTTGAAAAGGTATAAAGTCCGCCATCAACACGGTCACCTTCTCCGGACATCACGATGCCGCGCAAGCCCGCAATCAAAGGCTCCGACAAGCAGGTTTCGCTATTTCAGACACCCGAGCCTCCCGATCTGCTGCGCAAGGCGGTCCAGGCAATTCATATCGCTCCGAAGTCCGGAAAGATCGGTCTGCAGCAGCGCAAGATGTTCAGCTCGCTGATCAAGAACGCCCTTCGTCAGGAAGCGTTCGAGCCCGGCCGGACGAGCTTCTCGATCTCGCTCGCGGCGCTCTCGCACGAGAGCGGGTTGAACAGCAACAACACGAAGTACGTGAAGGACACGGTCAACTCGCTGATCAGTACCGTCGTCAATTGGGACTACCTTGCTGCGGACCGCTCGACGGTGTGGAAGGCGTCGGGCCTGCTCGCCGGCGCCGAGCTCGAGCAATCGGTGCTCAAGTACAGCTTCTCCGACCAGATTCGCAGCGAGCTGCTCAATCCGGAGATCTACGCGCTCATCGATATGCGGATTGCGCGCGAGTTTCGGCGCTCGCACTCGCTCGCGCTGTGGGAGAACACGGTGCGCTATGAGGGGATCGGCATCACGGCGAAGATTCCGCTGCCGAAATTCCGCGATCTCATTCTCGGTCAGGACAAGGCATCGCAGTCCTACAAGGAGTACAAGCTCTTCAAGAGCAAGGTCCTGGTGCCGTGC
This sequence comes from Burkholderia sp. Tr-862, assembly GCF_011753085.1. Classification (NCBI taxonomy): domain Bacteria; kingdom Pseudomonadati; phylum Pseudomonadota; class Betaproteobacteria; order Burkholderiales; family Burkholderiaceae; genus Burkholderia; species Burkholderia sp. Tr-862. The sequence continues at coordinate 15,690 of NZ_VWWG01000039.1, read as the reverse complement.
ATTCAGGAGGTGAACGAAGTTTCCGACCACACGCTCGAGCTGATCGAACACAAGTCAGGTCGCAGCGTGGAGGCCGTGCAGTTCAAGGTGACGCGCAAGCAGAGCGCGGATACGGTCGAGGAAGGTGATGTCAAGAACGAAGCGCTCGTCGACGAGGTCGCCAAGTTCGGCATCCCGCGTTCGGAAGCGCGCCGGTTGATCACGCAGTACGGCGTGCAGCGCATCAAGGCGGCAATCGCCTATACGCTCAATCGGACTACGAAGAAGAACGCGGCGCCCATCGACAATGTGGCCGCGTATTTCCGCAAGGCGCTGACGCACGGCTATACGCTGGCTGACGGGCAGGGGACCGAAACGGCCGCGCCGGCGAAGGAATCCGCGCAGAGCAAGCAGGAACAGATTCGCGACAAATACCTGGCCGCGAAGGTCGATGAAGCCGGTGCATATTTCCGCGAACTGGAGATCGACGACCAGACCAAGCTGATCGAGCGCTACAACGAGACGGTGGCCGGTTCGAAGGATCTCACGCTGTCGCCGAAGAAGAAGGCGAGCAAGCTGGCGCAAACCAGTTTCTTCCGGTGGCTGGCGCTCGATACCTGGGGCGAACCGACCTCGGACGACTTGCTGGAATTCCTGCTGAAAAGCAGCCTCGCGACCAACTGATTGTTCGAGGCCTCGCGCCCGGCATGCGTCGTGCGCCGGACTTCATCCGGCTGCGCGGAGCCGTGCAGGTGCGAGGCCCTTGCCTGGGGCGCTTACTTTTGCGCCGCTACCGCCAGTTCGGCGACGTATGCGTCGATCACGGTCTTGAGCCGGTCGGCGAGGGATTCCTGGTGGGACGCATCGACGCCCTTCAGTTGCAGATCCAGGCGCCCGTCCGGATAGGTCTTCAGTTGACCGATCGCGCGCGATTCGAGCGCGAAATCGTGACGCACGCTGTAGCGCGTGCGCCCCGTCTTCTTGTTGCCGTCGCTCTGCGCGCGCAGGAAGTTCTCGAGGTCGCGTACCGACTTTTTCCGGTCGATCACCGCCGTGAGCAGACGGTCGGCAGCCGGTTCGCCCAGGCGCTCGAAGATCAGCTTAAGGAAGTACGCCGCCTGCAGGCCGACCACGTCGTTCGCGCTGGCCATCCGTTCGAGCAGCGTGTTCGGTAGCGCGTTCAGCGACAGCGTCTTGCTGATCGATGCCTTGTCCTTGCCGATCTTCTCCGCGAGCGTGTTCTGGTCGGGGAAGACCTTTTCGTCGAGAAGACGCTTCCACGCGACCGCGTCGTCGAAGATCGTCTGGCGTTCGTGGTCGTGGTTGGCGCGATACGCGATCGTATAGAGCTGCTCGGGCGTGTGATCCGTGCGGAACGTCGCGTTGATCGTCTCGTCGCCGTTGATGCTCGTCGCACGCAAGCGGCGTTGCCCGTCGATCACGACGAGCTTGCCCGGAAATTCCGGGAGCCGCGTGACCTTGATCGGCTCGATCTGCCCTTCCCGCTTCAGCGTCAGCGCGAGTTCGTGCAGGCTCGACTCCGAATAGAACACACGCGGGTTGAACGGGTTCGGGATGCAGTCCTTGACCGCGACCTTCTGCGGCGCGCCGAGATCGTGCGCGTCGGCGGGCGTGGCCGCGCTCGGGGCCGCGGGGGTTGCGGCTTCGACGGCGGGATTCGATGCCGGCGTCGGCTCGGGCAGGCGCGTTTCCAGCGCTGCGTTTTCCTGCGCGAGCCCGCGCAGCAGGCCGGCAGCGAGATGCAGGTTGCCGGTCGGCTTCTTGTCTTTCGATGTTTCCTTAGCCATGAGCGGCTCCCGTAGCGCGCGTCGACGCGATGTATTGGGCCATTTCAGTGACCAGTCTCTCGATTTCCGCGCGGGCTTCCTTCAGCCCCTTCAGGTATCGATTGTGGTGATGGATCGTGGTGCCGAGGGCGAACGTCTGCCGATAAACCTCGCGCTGCGCGATCTGGCTGTCGAGCAGATGCTCCCCTATTTCTTCTGCCCTTAGAATTTTTAAAATTTCTTCACGCATTTTAGTTTTTCCATTGACGCTATTCAGCATCAGCGCGGAAGACAAATTCGGGTTACGAACGGCACGCATCGACTCGATCATGCGAATCATCGCGACGGTGCTATACAGGTCGGCCGGCGACGGCGACAGCGGCACGAGGCAGAAATCGGCCACTTCAAGCACGGATGCGATGCGCGGATCTTCGAGGTTGCCCGGGCAGTCGACGACGATTACATCGAAATTCGCGTCCTGCTTCTTGATCTCGCCGCCGATACCGCGCCCGGCAGGGGCCAGCGACAGCACCGTCATCGGGAGCGTATTTTCGCCGCTCGTCACCCATCTGACTGACGTGCCTTGAGGGTCGGCATCTATCAAGGCGACCTTGTTGCCGCCGGCCTCGAAGGCTGCCGCGATATTGACGGAGATGGTCGTCTTTCCAGTACCACCTTTTTGATTGCTGACGGCGATCTTGAAAGCCATTAAATCCCTCCAAGGAGTTTTTCGTAATATATGCAGATATTGTCGAAAAGTCCAGAAAAGTGTTAGATGAAAAGATGAATTTGCTTGATCGATGTAGTTGTTACGTGACAAGCCAGCCAAGTGGCTAGAAAGTTATTGGTGATTTGAAATCGGATGAAAAATAATAACTGATGAAAATTTCGTTCGAGATGGGACGCGCCAATAGGCGCTAATGAAGTACCGGGGACTTTAGCGTCCCGAGGGACAAGAAATCGCGATGGTGATTCGGCGCGCGGTTTCGTTCTTGTTCTGGAAGTGCTGATGCGGTTTTGCCAACGACTTGCGAGCCTGAGCGGCGCCGGAATCTGCAGTTGTCACGTGACAAGTCGATACGGCTGACCAAGGCATTCAAACAGGGGTCAACGGGGCGGCACGCAGATCGACTTGCCGAGATGATCCCGGTAAATCCACTTTCTGCTTTGATGCAATCTGCGCTCCGATATGGCTGCTGGTGCTGGTGCTGGTGCTGGTGCTGGTGCAGATGCAGATGCAGATGCAGATGCAGATGCAGATGCAGATGCAGATGCTCGTGCTCGTGCTCGTGCTCGTGCTCGTGCTCGTGCTCGTGCTCGTGCTCGTGCTCGTGCTCGTGCTCGTGCTCGTGCTCGTGCTCGTGCTCGTGCTCGTGCTCGTGCTCGTGCTCGTGCGACCGCGACCGCGACCGCGACCGCGACCGCGACCGCGACCGCGACTGCGACTGCGACTGCGACTGCGACTGCGACTGCGACTGCGACTGCGACTGCGACTGCGACTGCGACTGCGACTGGTGGGTTGTTACGTGACAACCTCACCACTGGCGATTGTGGGCGGACGTCTTCTGCCCGAGCGCGGCCACGGTAGAGATCGCTACCGTGAAGAAATCTGGGGGGAGACACGAAGGGATGTTGGCCAGTTGGGCCCGGTCGCTAATCGGCGTCCGATGTAGGCGAGCGGTTGTCACGTGACAACCGGTGCGGTTCTATCCGGGAATGACCAGCGTGGTAGCGGCGTGGCACGCACACGGTCTTGGAAGAAGCGCGCTATGCGAGCCGAGGCGTATGCGTCTATATTCCGTTCAACTAGTCGGGTCAGCTGGCGCCTTCTCCTGGCATCCTTCAACGGCGTGGGCTCTCGGCAGTGCATGCCGGCCTGGATTCTAGGCCTATGATATGGCCCCAATAAATTAGCCAGTTCAGCATCCACGAAGCCACAACCTTGGGGCAGGGGAGGGGCAGATATTCCGAGCTGTTGTATCGGCGATTGATTTGATGGAAGCCGGCATCGGCATCCTGTCACGTGGCCTCGCGTGACGATTCCTCTTTTGAAGGTAAATTCATTGTCCGGCGACATGAGGCGACGTGGATCCGCGGGGTCGTGAAACATTTCTGAAAAACGTGGTGTCTTCGTAAACCCTTGTCTGGCAATGAGTTGCGCCACTTTCTTCATGTTGTTTCACGCAACATGCACGTGATCTGCCGGCAAAATGGGGGCGCATGAATTCCGCGCGGCAGATTGGCTGCGAGCAATGATGATTGGCGCGAAATCGTATCGTATGATACGTGTTTCGTGGTGAAAAATACGTCCTGCAGAGAGATGCAATCCGATCGATATACCGGCGACCTGATGCAGCGCGCTGAACAGTCGGAGGGGAAAATTCAGTCGGTGTAGTTTCCTCTCGATTGCCAGTTGTCACGTGACAACGAGCATGCAGGATCGCGAACTGACGGGATGTCGGGAGAAGCCAAAGCGCGGGGCTGGCTATGTTGACTCTACAGTGCGCCCCAAGGCGGGGCGAGCAACATGCGATTCTGTAGACAGCCTGAGATGATCGTCATCTCTATCGCGGCGTGGGCGAAGCCGGAATCTACAGAATCTGCATCAGGGAGACGAAGTGCATCGGCATCGTCGGCCGACCGAATAGATCTCGGCCGATGCCGAACGTCTGCTTTTCCGGCCGGCCGATCATCGTCATCGACACTCAATTGAAGAGTCCGCCGCCAAGCCTCGCGCCGTAACGAAAAACCGCCGCCGCAGCGCGACGCTCCCGGCCAGAAGCGCCGCGGCCAGCAAACCTACTTCGTCGTCTGCGATGCGCATAGCTGCCACCGGCGCGGCTTCGCCGCCGGTGCCTTTTCTGCGTCATCGACGGTTCGCCACCACCGTTCACCGCGATGCGGCTCATTCAGATCGAGCCGCTCGCCCATCCTGGGCGTCGCTAGCTCGACGCCACGCACCATTGCCAACGCCGTGACGCGCTCGAACGGCTCCTGCCAACGATGCATCGCCAGATCGAACGTGCCGTTGTGAATCGGTATCAGCGTGCGTCCGCGCAGGTCGATGTGCGCCTGCACGGTTTCTTCCGGCTGCATGTGCACGTAGGGCCATTGCGGGTCGTAGGCGCCGGTCTCGATCAGAGTCACATCGAAGGGCCCAAGACGTTCACCGATTGTCCGGAAACCGTCGAAGTAGCCGGTGTCGCCGCTGAAGAACACGCGCAGATCGTCGGCGACGATGACCCAGGACGCCCACAGCGTGCTGTTGCCGTCAAACAGGCTGCGCCCGGAGAAGTGCTGCGCCGGTGTTGCGGTCAGCGTCAGTCCGTCGATGTCGATGCTTTGCCACCAGTCGAGCTGGCGCACCTTCGTCGCGTCGATACCCCACTCGATCAGGCGGTCGCCGACGCCCAGCGTCGTGACGAACACGCCAGTCGTGGCCGCAAGCGCGAGCACCGTGTCACGGTCGAGGTGATCGTAGTGATCGTGCGACAGGATTACGCCGCGCAACGGCGGGAGATCCTCGAGCGCAATCGGCGGCGCATGGAAGCGCTTGGGGCCGACGCGTCGAAACGGCGATGCACGTTCGGCAAATACCGGATCGGTCAGCCAGAACTCACCGCGCAGCTTCAACAGCAGCGTCGAATGCCCGAGCCGATACAGGCTGCGGTCAGGGGCCGCGTCGAGTTGCTCGCGAGTCAGCGAATCGATCGGCAGTGCACCTGTCGGAACCGTGTTGCGTGGCTTGTTGACCAGCATGTTCCATGCAATGCCGAGCGTCTTGCCGAAGCCTTCGACCGGTCGCGGCGCGACATTGCTGAAGCGTTCGCCATTGTGCTGCGGCGACTCGCCGGACAGCGTGCGGCCACGCCTGGCGGCGGCGAAACCCAGTACGCGATGAAGAAAAACGAGAGGCGAAGCCATGTCGCGATCCATCCGGAAATAAAAGTACACTGAACAGTGTAGTTTATCCCTGGGAAAAGTAAACTCAGCGGTGTAAAATTTTTGCATGGATACGAGCACTTCCCCCCAGCGCATGACCGATCGAAAGCGCGCGGCAATTCTCGCTGCGGCGATCGAGGAATTTCGCGCGGCCGGCTACGACGCGACCAGCATGGATCGCATCGCCGCGCGCGCGGACGTGTCGAAGCGCACCGTCTACAACCACTTCCCCGGCAAGGAAGCATTGTTCGCAGCGATCCTGCACCAGCTGTGGGACGCGACGCTGACCGCCGGCGCGCCGGCCTACTGCGCCGACGTGCCGCTGCGCGATCAATTGCTCGCACTGCTGGGTCGCAAATTGCGGCTGTTGAACGACGAAGCCTTTCTCGCGCTCGCTCGCGTCGCGATCGGCGCGGCCATGCACTCGCCGGAACGCGCGCGCGACATGGTCGAACGCATGGGCGAGCGTGAAGAAGACGTGACGGTATGGATTCGTGCAGCCGCGGCGGCTGGCCGGCTGGCGGCGACCGATCCCGTATTCGCCGCACATCAGCTGCACGGACTCGTGAAAGCGTTCGCGTTCTGGCCGCAGGTGACGATGGGCCAGCCGCCGCTGGGCGCGCAGGAACAGCAGAAAGTCGCGGAAACGGCCGCCGACATGTTTCTTGCGTACTACGCGCCTCCGGATTACGGCGGTGCGTCAGGTGCAGGACAGGACTGAGCGCGCGTCATGCGACGCGTGAAGCGCAACGGGCGCGTCGATTGACTCGGTGCGCGGTCCATCCGCCACCTGGAAGAAAGCGCCATGCGACCACGGGCGAACGCAGGACCGGGCATACACGTCGAGGTCGCCCATTTGAGCCGTACCGACGCGGGTGGTCGGCACATATGAAACCCAACACGAACGAACACCGATGAAGACGCTGTTGATCGTCTACCACACGATGACCGGCGGCACGCAGCAGATGGCCGAAGCGGCCGCGGCTGCCGCGCGCGAGCAGCCCGGTGTCGACGTCAGGTTGCAGCGTGCGGATGCGACGAGCGCGGACGACGTGCTCGCCGCCGACGCCTATCTGTTCGCGACGCCGGAAAATCTCGCCGCGATGTCCGGGCTGATGAAGGATTTCTTCGATCGCTGCTACTACGCGGCGCTCGATCGCGTGAACGGTCGCCCGTATGCGGCAATGATCTGCGCGGGCAGCGACGGACAAAATGCGCTGCGCCAGATCGACCGGATCGCGACCGGGTGGCGGCTCAGGAATGTGGCTCCGGGCCTGATCGTCTGCACCCATGCGCAGACGCCGGAGCGGATCCTCGCGCCGAAGACGATCGACGCCGAGGATCTCGCGCGCTGCGCGGAAGTCGGCGCGGGTCTTGCTGCGGGGCTCGCGCTCGGCGTGTTCTGATCATCGGCGATCAACCGGGTCGAACCGGTGCCGCAGCCGCACGCAAGGACCGCCGCGCGACGCCTGCCGTGTTGTCTCCAATCGCACCGAGTTCAAGCGACGCGTACTTTTCGCGGGACACGGCGGTTGCGACTCGCATCGCCGTTTGCCGCAGCGGCACCGTCGCGTATCGATGTCCTAGTCACCCTCGGTCGACACGGTCGGTTGATGGTATTCGGGCCACAGGCTCTTCACGAGATCGCGCGAAGCGCCATACGCATAGCAGCTGTCGATCTTGAGCGGCTTTCCGTTGTCGTCGCGGTAATTCAGCGACGACGGCCGCACGCCGACCACCGTCTGATAGGCCGCGGTCGCGGCCGGACCGAGAATTTCCTTCAGATGGGTGCACGTGTCGCAAGACGGCAGGCGTTTGCGGACCTCGCTGTTCCAGCCGGCGCCGATGCGCAGTCCGACGAGCGCCTGCAGCGTCTCGCCGCCGCCCGGACACTGCGCATAAGGATGCGACCTGATGAACGTGGATACCGCGCGCACGATCATGTCGACGTCGAAGACCAGCGTCACGCCGAGGTCGTGAATCGGGGCCAGCGCCGCGAACGTGCGCGTGCCGCCCGGCGGGGTGAAATCGCTCGTCTTGCGATCCGCGAGACAGGCCGTGACTTCGAACAGGCCGTCACTGCGGCGATAGCCGCGCATGTCGATCTGCCGATGGTGAATCTCTTCGCGCGTAATGCCTTCGTGCGGGAGGTCGTGTCGGGGATTCATGTAATCGCTCCGTTTCGTACAACCGGGTCTCTTTGCATTCGACAGCGATGGCGTTGGCCGATCGGTGCGTAGTGAAACCACCACAGGCCGCCGACGATGTCGATCCGGCCATACTACGCACTTTCCGGTGCCGCCGTACGATCGACGATCGATGCGTACGCAACTAATTGAATACCAGCAGCGATCGACGCGAACGCCGCTCCGCCGCGCGGATCGTACGCGAACGCTCGGTCTTTCGGACCGCATGAGTCCGCAGGCGCGGGCATCTTGGGCGTCCGTACCATCGCTCGCCATTCCGTAGTGTGGAATGACCGACGCGATGCATGAGCCGCGAACCAAAACCGAAAGTACCGAAAGCGGCACTACGTAACGCGTGCATCACTACCGGTTGAAAACGCCGCGATAATGCGCAACGTGACCGCGTGGATGCATTGCGCGCCCCTCGGATCCGTCAAATGCGAACCGGTGAGTCAGCCGACAGCCGCGCGTACCGGTATACTTCCACTCCTGCCTTTATCCGGCATCGTGGCCGGGTGCCTGAAAACAGCGGTTGTGGCGATGCGGCCCCGCAATGTTCCGCATCGGTGGCAGAAGCCGCAGGCAATGCGGCAAAACGCCGATGTGCGGAATGGCAGCACGAACCACACCTTATATTCCTGGTGGATTGAATTTATGGGTTTTGAACAACTTGCCGAATTGCGGGCGCAGCTCGCAGCCAAGGCCAAGCAGGAGCGCAACGCGAAGCGACCGGCTGCGCAACCGGACGCCGGCGCGAAGCCGAAGTCCGGCGACCGGCCCGCTCGCGGGGCCAAATCGGGTGCCGGGGCCAAAGCGCCGTCCGGTGCCAAGCCCGCTTCGGCGAAGCCGTCGACCCCGGTCGATCCCGTCATCGTCGCGATCGGCAAACTGCAGCGCCGTTTCCCGCGCGCGTTCCCGAAGAATCCGGCACCGAAGGTGCCGCTGAAGGTCGGCATCTGGGACGACCTCGCCCGCGAGGCGCAGGCCGTCGGCCTGAGTGAAGCCGAGTTGCGCGAGGCGATGTCCACGTGGTGCCGCGGCAATCGTTACTGGTCGTGCCTCGTCGAAGACGCGGTGCGGGTCGATCTGCAAGGTAACGAAGCCGGGCGCGTGACGCACGACGACGCAGCGCGTGCGCGCCGGTTGAAGTCGCGTCGTCCGGGCAACAAGGGCGGCGCTCAAGCAGCAAAGGGCGCACCGTCGCAGCCGAAGGCGGAACCGCAGGCCGACGCCGCTGCGCCGCAGCCGGCGACCCCGGAAGCACTGGCCGACGCAGCACCGCAGGCCGAGCAGCAAACGACCGCGAGCGAGTAACGCGCAATGCATCGCCGCGCGATCGCGCGGTGACGGTCCGCCTGCACCGCGCGTGCAGCGCAACCACCTAACAGACCGGCCTGTCCCCGCACGGGGCAGGTCGGGACTGCCTCCGCTGGCGAGACCGCCAGTCAGCTAGCCCTTCACCCATCAGCATCGAACTGCCAATCGAACCGGCGATGAAAGCGCGTCGGCGACCGCAGCTGCGCAATGCATCGTTCGTGTTGAATGAGCATGACGACCGGACATCGAAACAAGGGTGGTGTGCATCACGAATCCGCTTACGTCGCGTCACAATAGTTCGTTTTCCTAAAGTACGCGGAGCGAGCGCAGATCAAGCGTCCGATTCGCACTCACGCCAATATGTCTCGCGTCAGTCGTTGTCGGGCGCGAAGTACAGCCCTAGTCGCGGGACCGACGTGTGATGTCCGGACCCGCCGCCACCGCAGCGGCCGCCAGCCCATTGGTTGGCGACCCGCGACACAAACGCCGATAATCTCCGCATCCGGGAACGTCGGGCCGATACGCATTGCCGACCACGTATGACGTGACAGGTGCCTGAACGCTGACGCGAGCTTCCCGACAATCCCCGAGGCAAACCGTACGCGCTACGGCATCACATGACGCCTGCCGACTCCCTACGCCCCAACGCCTTACACCAAGACCGCCTCATGAACCCGAGACATTCCGCGATTCTCGTCGCGCTCATCGCCGCCGCGCTGTTCGGCGCCGCGACGCCGCTCGCCAAGGCACTCCTCGGCGCGATGTCGCCGTTCATGGTCGCGGGCCTGTTCTACCTCGGCAGCGGGATCGGTCTCGCCATCGGGATCCTGCTTCGCGGGCTGCGCAGCCGCCGCGCGCCGGCCGGGAATGCCGCGCCGCTGCAACGCGCGGACCTGCCGTGGCTTGCCGGCGCGATCGCGGCCGGCGGCGTCGCGGGCCCGGCGCTGTTGATGCTCGGGCTGTCGAGCGCGCCGGCCGCGACGAGTGCGCTGCTGCTCAATCTCGAAGGCGTGCTGACGGCAGTCATCGCGTGGGTCGTGTTTCGCGAGAACGTGGATCTCCAGGTGTTTCTCGGCATGGTCGCAATCGTCGCCGGCGGCACGCTGCTGTCGTGGGTGCCGGGGCGCGCGGGCGTGCCGGTCGGTGCGCTGCTGATCGCCGCCGCGTGCCTGTGCTGGGCGATCGACAACAACCTGACTCGCAAGGTCGCCGCGAACGATGCAATGGTCATCGCGTGCGTGAAAGGCCTGGTCGCCGGGCCCGTGAATATCGGCATCGCGCTCGCGGCCGGCGCGACGCTGCCCGCCATTCCGGCCACCGCCGCCGCGATGCTGACCGGCCTCGGCGGCTACGGGATCAGTCTCGTGTTGTTCGTCGTCGCGCTGCGTCATCTCGGCAGTGCGCGCACGGGCGCGTATTTTTCCGTGGCGCCGCTGTTCGGCGTCGTGCTGTCGCTGCTGATCTGGCCGGCACTACCGTCCGTCACGTTCTGGATCGCGGCCGCGTTGATGGCGCTCGGCATCTGGCTGCATGTGCGCGAACGGCACGAACACGAACATGCGCACGAGCGGATCGAGCACACGCACCGGCATCGGCATGACGAACATCATCAGCACACGCACGACTTTCCGTACGATGGCGATGAACCGCACACGCATCCGCACGTGCATCTGCCGATCACGCACAGTCACGCGCATTTCCCGGACATTCACCACCGCCATCGACACTGACCGCGCGGCACAAGGAGAAAGACGCGCGCCGCGCGCAACGTGTATCGCAAGGTAACCGTTTATGGGATGTCGTTTCGTGCCAGCCGTGCCCCTTCGACACCCATCGATTCAGTCGTCCGTCTGAATCAGCCGAATCAATGAACCGTCCAGGTCGATCAGCGTGCCGAGGGTACCGCCCCATGGCTCGCGTTTCGGCCGATGCGCACGCGGCCAGCCGGTCGTCTGCTCCGGAATACCGGCCGCGAGCACCTCATCGAAAAACGCGCCGACGTCGGCGAGCCGGAAACAGCAGCTGAACCAGCTCGTGGCCGGATCGAGGCCGGGATGCGGAAAGAATTCCAGCAGCAGGTCGCCGCGCCTCAGGATCATCCAGCTGTCGTCGCGCCAGGTTTCGACGAAGCCGAGTTTCGCGTAGAACTGCGATGTGGCTTCGAAATCGCGTGACGGCAGATTGGGCGTCGCCAAGTCGGTCAAGGCTGTTCCTCCGGTGGGCGTTGAGATCGAACGAACGCGCGGGACAGCGCGGAGATGGATGTCGTGCATGATCGGTCAAACGCTGCGTATCGACAAGCCACGCAGGGCGACGTCGTGACTATCGTTGCCGGGGAAAGCAGAATCCGAAATCCTCGCAGCCCGGACATCCGGGCGCGGGCCCGGGCGTCCGGCCGAGCGATGCGGCCACTTCCTGCGCGAGGAATTTCTTCCAGCGCAGTTGCGCGACATTGCGCGCGGCGAGCGCGGGGAAATAGCGGTCGAGCATCGCCGAAACCGCATTGCGCCCGTCGAGGCCGAGATCCCGCCACAGGTGGTCGGGGCGCAGGCATGCATGCGCGATGATTGCCGCGACGCAGTCGGCATCGTCGCGCGCGACGGCGGGATGCGCATCCCGCATCAGCAGCGCGTGCAGTGTTGCGACGAACTGCGCGTGCGCGGCCGGCAGCGGCGCGATGGCGTCGGTCGGCATGAGCGTGGCGGCATCGGTGGAACGCAGACGCGGAAACTGGCGGGCAAGCAGGCCGCTCAACCGGGCAGGAGACAGGCCGAGCAGCGCGAGTTCGTTGCGGCATGCGCGTGCCGCAACGAGTGCGCCGAACAGACGTGCATCCGCGGACGCGGCGTCCGCCGCCGCGGACAGCAGCGATTGCAATACACGCCGATGCGCGTGTTCGAGCGCGGACGTCATCGTGTGCACCCGCACGCCGGGCGAGGGTTGCGCGCCGCTTGCAGGTGCGGCGAACGATGGGTCGTCATCACAATCGGTCAGTCGATCAGGCGATCATTCGACCCCGACGATCACGCTCGACGCCTTGAAGATCGCAGACGCAGGCGTGCCGCTCGCGAGGCCGAGACGATCGACGCTGTCGTTGGTGACGATCGCGACGATTTCCGCGCCGCCCGCGGCCTTGATCACGACTTCCGAATTGACTGCACCCTTCGCGATCGACGACACGGTGCCCGCGATGCAGTTGCGCGCCGACACCTTGCTGCTGTCGACGTCGACCATCACGATCACCGACGATGCCTTGACGAGCGCGAATGCCTTCGTGCCGGCCGTGAGACCGAGCGATGCGACGCTGCCGTGCGTGATCACGGCGACGATGTCGAGGCCGTCCTGGGTACGCAGCGTGATTTCGTCGTTGACGGCACCGGGCTTGACGGCGCTAATCTGGCCGGCGAACTGATTACGGGCACTGCTTCGCATGATGATCCTCCGGAACATGGGCCGCCCGGCGGGCGGCGAGCGAATGATGGGAACTGCGGACGAGTTTACCGGCAATGCCGGTGATGCGCGCCGTCGGCATCGACATACCGGACATGCGAGACCGCGCACGGTGATGCGGGACGGCACGCGTGTCACGCACGCCGTCCCGCACCGCGCGCGATTACTTACTTGGCCGGCGCTGACGCAGCAGCCGGCGCACCGGCCGCCGACGTTTGCTGCGACACAGCGGACGCCGCGTCGCGTTCCCATCCGCCGCCGAGCGCGAGGAACAGCTTCACCTGGTCGGCGGCGACTTGCCCTTCGGCCGCGGCGACCTGCGCGCGCACACTCGTGAGCGTGCGCGTCGCATCGAGATCGGAGATGAACGATTCGCGGCCGGCCACATAGAGCCGGTGCGTTTCGTCAGCGGAATTGCGCGCCGATTCGTAGGCCGTGCGCAGCGCATCGATGCGCTGCACGTCGGCCGCGTAGGTCGCGAGACTCGACTGCGTTTCGCGCAGCGCGTTCAGCACGACGCCGTCGAAGTGCGCGAGTGCGCCACCGCTCGCGGCTTCGGCTTCGCGCACGCGCGCGCGCTGGCCGTTGACCGGGAACGACCAACTGATCAGCGGTCCGAACGACCAGCGATTCGTGGTGGACGAGAACAGGTCGGCGGCGACGCCGACCGAGCCGGCCGACGCGCCGATGCTGATCGACGGATACAGCGCGGCGCTCGCGACGCCGATCCGTGCGGTCGCGGCGGCGAGCTGGCGCTCGGCTTCGCGAACGTCGGGGCGGCGTCGCAGCAGCGCGGCGCCGTCGCCGATCGGAATCGGCTGGCGCAGCTTCGGCAGCCGCTCGCATTCCGCGACCGCCTTCGGCAGGTCGGCCGGCGAGCGTGCGAGCAGCGCGGCGAGCTGGTATTGCGCGATCTTGCGGCGACCTTCGAAACGCGGGATGTCGGCGGACAGCGTGCGCACCTGCGTGACGCCACGCGTCACGTCGGTCTGGTTGCCGCGCCCCGCATCGCGCAGCCGCTGCGACAGCTTCACGCGCTGCTGCTGCAGCGCGAGCGACTGCTTCGCGATCGCGAGCTCGTCGCCGGCGGAGCACGATTCGACGTAGGCACGCACGACGTCCGCGACGACCGTGATGCGCGCCAGGTCGGCGGCCGCCTGCACGGCTTCGCTGTCCGCGCGCGCGGCCTCGACGCCGCGCCGCAGCTTGCCGAACAGATCGAGTTCGTACGACACGCTGATGCCGACCGTGCCTTCGTTGACGACCGGCAGCTTGTTTTCGAGCAGATACTGCTCGGCCGATTCCTGCGCGCGCTGCACGGCTGCTTCCGCGCTGCCGGAGAAGCCGCCCTGTTCGTTCGCGACTTCCAGCGCCGCGCGCGAACGCGCGAGGTTGGCCGCGGCGACGCGCAGATCGGTGTTCGATTTCAGCGCGCTGCGCACGAGCTCGTCGAGCACGGGATCGTCGTACAGCTGCCACCAGTTGCCGGGCACGGCGTTGCGCGAGACGAGCGCGCCGTTCGCGTCGTCGAGCGCATGGTTCGCGAGCGGTGCATTCACGTACGCCTGCTGCGGCAGCGTGTAATCGGGGCCGACGGACTTGCACGCGCCGAGTGCGAGCGTGAGCGGCGCGAGTGCCGCCGCGAGGCGCAGGCCGTGCCGCTTCATTGCGATGCTCCCGTTGCGCTGACGGCCGCCGGTGCGGATGCCGCGGGCAACGAAGCGGGCGGCACGGCCGCGGTGGAAGCGCCGGCAGCCGGCTTCGCCTTGTCGTCGCGGCGCGTGTCGGTGCGCACCGCGACGGTTGCGGTGCGGCCGGCGATCATCCGGAAGTCGTCGGGCACCTCGTCGAGCACGACGCGCACCGGCACGCGCTGCGCGAGCCGCACCCAGCTGAATGCCGGGTTCACGTTCGGCAGCAGGTTTGCGCCCTGCGTGCGGTCGCGATCCTCGATCGCGGCGACGATGCTCTGCACGTGGCCGCGCAGCGGATGCGGCTCGCCCATCACGACGATGTCGACCGGCTGGCCGATGTGGATGCCGCGCAGCTTGGTTTCCTCGAAGTAGCCGTCGACGCGGAACGAATTGCGGTCGACGACCGACAGCACCGCGCGGCCGGCCGGCACGTATTCGCCGACGCGCGGCGCGCGGTCGTTCAGGTAGCCGTCGACGGGGCTCACGATCGTCGTGCGCTGCAGGTTCAGCTTCGCGGTGTCGAGCGACACCTGCGCATCGGCAACGGCGGCTTCGCCCTGTTCGACACGCGTGCGGCTTTCCTCGACCTGTTCGCTGGCGACCAGGTTGCCGAGCTGCAGGTTGCGCGCGTATTCGCGCTTCGCCTGAGCGAGCGTCGCGCGGCGCTGCGCGAGCGTCGCTTCGGCCAGCCGTTCCGTGAGCGCGTAGCGCGCCTGGTCGATCACGAACAGCACCTGCCCGCGCTTGACCTCCTGGTTGTCGGCGACCTGCACCGCGGTGATGAGCCCCGACACGTCGGGCGCGACCTGGATCACGTCGGCGCGCACGTGCCCGTCGCGTGTCCACGGCGAGAACATGTAGTAGTTGATGATCCGCCACAGCACGAGGGCGGCCACGACGACGACGATCAGGGTGAGCAGGATCTGCCCTGCCGAGAGCCAGGTTTTTTTCACGGTTAGCTAGCCACGAGATGGTGAGACACGATGACGACGGCGGCAAACACGAACACGTAGATGCCGAGGTCGAAGATCGAACGGTGCCAGACGAGGCGGTAAAAGCCGACGCGCTCGAGCAGCGCGCGCACGACGATGTTGATCAGGTAGGCGATCAGCATCAGCACGAGCGGAGCCGGCACGAATACGCCGAAGATGTCGATTTCGCCGATCATGGTCGCGGTCGGAAAGACAGGTTGGAAAGCGGGATCATGCGCGTGCTCCGTCCGGTGCGGCTTGCGGCGGTTGCGCGGACGCGCCCGGGTACAGCGACAGCCGCAGGCCGACGAGCGCGTGCAGCGTATCGCGCAGCCGGCGGTGCGTCGCAGGCGTGGCCGGCGCC